>DATCVX010000442.1:0-6363 GCA_036566705.1 Arthrobacter sp.
CGCCGTCAGGAGCTCGGACAGAGCTTCCAGGACGGCGGCGAACACTACGAACGCGTCCGTCCCGGATACCCTGCCGAATCGGCAGACTGGCTTACTCCTGCCGGGGCGAGGGACGCCCTGGATGTTGGCGCCGGCACGGGCAAGTTCACCGCCCTGCTCGTTGGCCGCGGACTGTCCGTGGCCGCCGTCGACCCATCCCCGGACATGCTTGACCAGTTGCGGGTCCTGCTGCCCGGTGTTCCGGCGACCGAAGGGACCGCAGAGGCGACAGGATTCGCGGACTCCTCGTTCGACGTCGTGAGCGTCGCGCAGGCCTGGCACTGGTGCGATCCGATCGCTGCGAGTACCGAACTTTCGCGGGTCCTCCGCACCGGCGGCACGCTGGGGCTGATCTGGAACCAGCTGGATACTTCCCTGCCCTGGGTTCACCGGCTTTCCCGCATCATGCACGCGGGGGACGTCTACCGGCCGCACTTCCGGCCGCCCGTGGGGCCGGAGTTCGAAGGGCTGGAAAGCCATGTGACGCACTGGGAAGACGCGCTCACCACTGAGGAAATCATGGAGCTGGCGAAGTCGCGGAGCTATTACCTGCGTTCCGGTGAGGCCACGCGCGCCAAAGTCCGTGAGAACCTGGACTGGTACCTCCACGACCATCTGGGGCATGCGTCTGGCGACCGCCTGGGACTGCCCTACTTGACGCTGACATGGCGGGCTGTCAAGGCATGAGGCCGTCCGCCCACCGGGTAGGCTTGGTGTCGTGAAGACCAGCGCGCCCTCCTCCTCCATCGAGGACTACGTCAAGGTCATTTACTCCTTCACGGAGTGGCAGGACAAACCCATCACTTCCTCCCAGCTCGCCCAGCGGCTGGGTGTGGCCAACTCCTCCGTGTCCGAAATGGTCCGCAAGCTCAAGGACCAGGGCCTGGTGGACCACAAGCCGTACAGCGCCATCACCCTCACCCGCGACGGTGTGCGGCTGGCGCTGTCCATGGTCAGGCGCCACCGGCTGATCGAAACCTACCTGGTGCAGCAGCTCGGCTACAGCTGGGACGAGGTCCATGATGAGGCCGAACAGCTGGAACACGCTGTCTCGGACACCTTTATCGAGCGGATGGCGGCGAAACTGGGCAATCCACTCCGGGACCCGCACGGCGATCCCATTCCCGGCGCCGACGGCACCGTCCGGATGCCCCACGCCCACCTGATGAATGAACTGGACCAGGGGCACACGGGCCGGATCACCCGGATCAGCGACGAGAACCCTGACTTGCTCCGGTACCTGTCGGCAGAGGAAATCGACCTCGACTCCGAGGTCGAGGTGGTTGGCCGCAAGCCCTTTGGCGGTGCCCTTGTGGTGCGGATCAGCTCCGAAGGCAGGACCCGCGAATATGACCTCGCCGATGAAGTCACCTCTGCCCTGTGGGTCGACAGCGACACTCCGCACGCCGGCTGCGTCCTCGGAAACGGCTGAATGGCCACCTCCGGGGCACCCGGTTGGCGTGCCTGGCTGGCGGTGGCCGCCGGCGGACTCCTCGGGTCGGAACTGCGGTACGGCCTTGGCCTGGCGTTCCCTGACAACATGGGATCGCTGCCCTGGACCACGCTGTGCATCAACGTCTCCGGCAGCTTCATACTCGCAACCCTGACCACGTTCTGGATCGCCAGGCCACGCACCGCGTTCTGGCTCCGGGCAGGGCTGGGCCCGGGACTCCTGGGATCCTTCACCACGTTTTCCGCGGTGGTGTTCTCGGTGGATCAGCTATCGCGGTCCACCCAGCATCCGGTGTGGATCGCCTATCTCGGGCTGTCGCTGCTTCTGGGGCTGGGAGCCGCCGCCGCCGGCTGGCGAGCCGGCAAAGTACTGGCCGACCGCTTAGGCGCCGCCGCGTGAGCGCCGCCGTCCTGGTTGGCGTCTTCGGCGTGGCCGGTGCCCTGCTGAGGTTCGCCGTGGACAGCTGGTTCGCCCGCCACGCGGGCGCCCTCCCGGTCCGGAGCGCAAGGGGCACGGCCGGGCATGGGCCACGGCACTGGCCGTGGGCCACGCTGGTGGTCAACGTTGCCGGCTGCCTGGTCATCGGGCTGTCCGTAGGCATTTCCGGGCGCCTCGGTCTGCCCGAAGAGCTGCACACCGGCGTCGCAACCGGCCTTGCCGGCGGCCTCACGACTTTCAGTTCGTGGACCACCGCCACCATCAGGCTGCTGAGTGAGTCACGGTTCGGCGCGGCAGCCCTGAACGTGGCAACCAACCTGCTATTGGGATTCACCGCGGCCGCGGCGGGCATCGCCATCGTGTCCTAGATCTGGCCTTCCGGGAGAGGTCCCGGCTCCGGGCGGCGCAAGCCGTGCCGCCTCGGGCCGCGGCCATGGATGCAGTCCCGTATCGTTGACTGTGATGATTAGCAGACGTGACGCGGCAATTGCCCTTGATGTACCCATGGAAATGGCGCAACGCCACGGCATCCCCAAGAGGCTCACGGAAGCCGAGCTGGGTGAGATCCTGGACAACCCGCCGCCGTGGCTCGTGCAATCGCGGGCAAACCGGACTGGAAAACGCCCCGTGTGGGTCCACCTGGAGTGCGCCATCTGCGGCTACGAGGAAGCGGCCCGGCCCAAGAAATGGTGGCCCGACTTTACCTATGTCAGTTGCGGCCACCACGCCCCGGGTGAGCTGCCGCCCCCGCGGCCGGGCTTTGTTCGCAGCGAGTTCGACGGCGTTGGGACGCGTTTTGTGGGCATTGCGGACGTCCCGGTTCCGGAGTGAGCCGGGGCATTACATTTAGGGCAAATCAGGCGTAATTTACGAGGTGGGACGCATGCCGTCCCGCTAAGTAAAGGGAGCACGCCATGCCTGACAAGACACCCCACCAGAATCTGTCGAAGAAGCCGGTGAAAACCATCAAGGAGAAACGCGCCGAAAAGAAGGCGAAGAGCCCGATTGACGGCCCACAGGATCCCGTCGCACACCTGAAGAAGCGCAGGTAGCGGGCACTACCCGCCAGCAGCCATCTCTTCGGGTACGGCCACAAGGTCTGTCTCCTGGCCGTCCCTCAGCACCGCGATCCGCAAGGGCTGGCCGATTGCATCGGCAAACAGCAGCTTCTGCAGGCTTTCAGCGTTGCTGACGGGGCGGCTTCCTGCCGTCAGGATGATGTCGCCTGCCAGCAGGCCTGCGCGGTCTGCCGGCGAACCGGCCAGGACCTCCACGACGCGCAGCCCGTCCCGCTGGCCTGTCCGGACCACGGCACTGGCATTGAGGCGAATGGGCGTGCTGACGACGCCAAGGTAAGCCCGGCGGACCCGCCCGTCAGCCAGGAGCGCGGCGATGATCCGCCGGGTGGTTGTGTTGATCGGCACCGCAAGTCCCAGCCCGGCCCCGGCTACGGCAGTGTTGATGCCGACGATCCGGCCGTGGGTGTCAGCCAGCGCACCGCCGGAACTCCCGGCGTTCAGTGCCGCATCCGTTTGGATGACGTCCTCGATCACGCGCCGGTTGCCGCCCGCCCATACCGGGATGGCGCGGCCAAGGCCACTGACGACGCCGGCTGTCACCGACCCTGCCAGCCCCAGTGGATTCCCGACGGCGACAACAAGCTGTCCGACACGGAGAGTCTCCGCGTCGCCGAATTCGGCCGGCGGGACTTTCGGCGCGCGGCCGCGGACAACGGCAAGATCAGACAACGCATCGGCGCCTATGAGTTCCAAGTCGGTGCGGCTGCCGTCCGCGAAGACAGCGTGGCCCTGGTGCGTGCCGGCCACTACGTGGGAGTTGGTCAGGAGGTAGCCGTCCGCCGTGAAGAGCACGGCCGATCCTGCTCCCACGCGGAACCGGCCATTGCGGCGGTTTCCCGTCATTTCAATAGCGGCAACATGCGGTGTGACCGTCTCAGCCACGCGCATGACCGTCTCCGAGTATGAGTCCAGCGGCCCGTCGTCGGACGCTGGCGAACCGGGCTTCCGCACCTGGTCCATGGCGCACCTCCTGGTGTAGTTGCAGCCTCCCTGGCCCCGGACTGGCTGCTGGTCCTACCTCTCTCAACCATTCCGCCCGCCGTCCTACTCCCTGAGCGGCTACGCCGTGGGTGAACGGGGCGGAACTGGGAACTAATTCAGTTGTCCCCTAAGAGAGGGCCTTCACGACGGTGTCCGCCCAGACTTTGCTTCCGGCGGGGCTCGGATGAGTGTCGTCGAGCAGCAGCCGGTCGGGATCCACGGCGTTCTTGAATACGCTGTAGACGTCCACTGTTTCGCAGGAATACGCCGAAGCCGTGGACCTGACCTGGCCGGTGATTGCCGAACTCAGCACAGTTTCGGGATTCTTGGGGTTCTGGATGATCATTAGTATCGGCGGGCGCCCCAGGTGAATGTCGATGTCTTCGAGTAGCTGGGATATTCCTTCCCTTGCCTGCTGCGGACCGGCATAGTTGTGCCCGTAGTTGATGAGGACGAGGTCTGCTCCGGCCGGCGTCATAGCCTCGAGGTTGTTGGCGGCGTACATTCCGACGCTCCCGGACACAGATCCGTTCCAGACGTGGATGGGGGCGGCGTCCCGGCCGCTTGGGAAGGTGGCTTCCTCCCCATAGCCCCTGTCGCCAAACCACCGGTGCACGATGGCCGGCCGGTTGTAGACGGTTCCCAGCTGCTCCGCCGCCAAAAAGGGAAATTCGTCGGGGTCATCTCCTGTTGAATCGCCCAGCACCACCAGATTCCACTCGCGCGTGGGATCAGCAAGGAGGGAAACCGATGATGCCGTCGCCTGTCGGCTGGATGGCACCAGCCGTGACTCTGGCTCTGGCACTGGCTCTGAGTAGCTTGGCCTGGCCGACGCCGCCGCCGTGCTGAGAACGGGCGCGGATGACGGCCCGGCGCAGCCCGCGGCAACAACAATGAGTACTGCCGTGGCGGCCGTTCGTAGGCCACGAAGTGCCATGATCGTCCCTCGCTGAAGAAACCGGGTAAACCCAGCGCGTTGGTGAACCCGATGCTAAATTCCATCCTGCCAGCAGACATGAAAATAGCCCCTATTTCTAGGGGCTAGATTCGTGGAGATGGGGGGAATTGAACCCCCGTCCGATGTCGTGTTGTCAGGGCTTCTCCGGGCGCAGTTTGCGTCGGATTTTCTCGGCCCCGGCCATGCTGCAAACAGCTGGCTGATCCGGGCCCAGTCATCTAAGAGTCCCGTTTACCCCGATGACGGAGGCAAACAGCAGTGGCTATCTAAATGACGCCAGCATCCGGGGCAATAGCAACCTCGGGCTGACGGACTGTCTTACTGCTTAGGCAGCGAGAGCGAAGTCAGTGCGGTTTGATTTGGCACTTATTGTTTTGCAGACAGCGTTTACGAGATAATTCTGCATCCTCGGCCCGCTTCACCTGTCGCGACTAACATCGTCGAAACCGATCATCCCCGTATTTTGTTACCAAACCCGGCAAGTCAGGTTTTGCGTCCCAATGCCTGCCGGACTACCTATCATAACGCATGGCCGGCCGAAATGATTCCTACCTGCGGTTGCGTTCGCGGACCTCGCGCAGCGCCTCGCGCGTGTCCTGCTGCTCACGCAGGGTCTGGCGCTTGTCGTACTCCCGCTTGCCGCGGGCGACGCCGATCTCCACCTTGGCCCGGCCGTCAACGAAGTACAGCTGCAGCGGCACGATGGTGAAGCCGGATTCCCTGACCTTGTGGGAAATTTTGATGAGCTCTTCCCGGTGCAGCAGCAGCTTGCGGCGCCGGCGGGCTGCATGGTTGGTCCAGGATCCCTGGTTGTATTCCGGGATGTGGATGCCCTCCATCCACAACTCGTCATTGTAGAACGTGCAGAAGCCATCCACCATTGAGGCGTGGCCCTCGCGGAGCGACTTGACCTCTGTGCCCATCAGGGCGATGCCGGCCTCATAGGTATCCAGCACGTGGTAGTCATGCCGGGCCTTACGGTTGGTGGCCACCACTTTACGGCCACTTTCTTTGGGCACGGTGAAACTCCTCGGTTCTTGGATCGTCAGTGGCTCCGGCCGGTCCGGCGCGAAGTCATACCAGTGTACGGCAGGCGCGGAGCGGCGTTACAGCAGCCGCATCGGATCAACGGCCGCACCGTTGAGCCACGTCTCGAAGTGAGCATGGCACCCGGTGGAATTACCGGTGTTGCCCGAGTAGGCAATGAGCTGGCCCTGGGAAACCCGCTGGCCGTTCGAGACGACGATGCTGCTGTTGTGGTAGTAGATCGTGGTCAGCGAGTTGCCTTCCACAACGCCGTGCGACAGCTTGACACGCCACCCGCCGCCGTCGGCCGAGTTCCAGCCGGAGGAAAAGACTTCGCCGGCCGCGGCCGCGTAAACAGGGGTTCCGCAGGCTGCTCCGAAGTCGATGCC
>DATCVX010000443.1:0-5168 GCA_036566705.1 Arthrobacter sp.
ACGGCTACGTATCCGGTGACCCTCGGGTCCAGCCGGCTGCCGGCGTCGGCATCGACCGGCCCACTGAGCTTCCCGACGAAGTCGACGTGCTCATCGTCGGTTCCGGGCCGGCGGGCATGCTCGCTGCCGCGCAGCTTTCCCGGTTCCCCGGGGTCACCACCCGCATAGTGGAGCGCCGCGGCGGCAGGCTCGCCATCGGCCAGGCCGACGGCATCCAGGCCCGCAGCGTCGAGACCTTCCAGGCCTTCGGCTTCGCCGAGCGCATCATCGCAGAGGCGTACAGGATCACCGAGATGGCGTTCTGGAAGCCGGACCCCGCAGACCATTCCCGCATCGTACGCGCCGCCCGCGCCATCGACGACGAAACCGGCATCAGCGAATTCCCGCACCTGATCGTCAACCAGGCCCGCGTGCTGGACTACTTCGCCGAGTTCATGGCGAATTCCCCAACCCGCATGGCCCCCGACTACGGCTACGAGTTCCGCAGCCTCGAGGTCACCGGCGAGGGCGATTACCCCGTCACAGTGACGCTCCTCCGCACGGCCGGTCCGAACGAGGGCCAGGAGCGTATTGTCCGCGCCAAGTATGTCGTGGGCGCAGACGGCGCACGCAGCAAGGTCCGCGAGTCGATCGGCTGCCACCTGGCCGGCGACCAGGCCAACCACGCCTGGGGTGTCATGGACGTCCTGGCCGTCACGGACTTTCCGGACATCCGCACCAAGTGCGCCATCCAGTCCGGCAACGGCGGCAGCATCCTGCTGATCCCGCGCGAAGGCGGCCACCTCTTCCGCATGTACGTGGACCTCGGCGAGGTGGACCCGAACAGCCACGGCGCCGTCCGCAACACCACCATCGAGCAGATCATCGCCAAGGCGAACGCGATCCTGCACCCGTACACACTGGACGTCCGAAACGTCGCGTGGCACAGCGTCTACGAGGTGGGTCACCGCCTCACAGACAGGTTCGACGACGTCCTCCCGGACGAGCGCGGCACCCGCACGCCGCGCGTGTTCATCACCGGCGACGCCTGCCACACGCACAGTGCCAAGGCCGGCCAGGGCATGAACGTCTCCATGCAGGACGGCTTTAATCTTGGTTGGAAACTCGGGCACGTGCTTGAGGGCCGCAGCCCGGAAAGCCTGCTGGCCACGTACTCGGCCGAGCGCCAGGTGGTGGCAAAGAACCTCATCGACTTCGATAAAGAGTGGTCCACCCTGATGGCCAAAAAGCCTGAAGAATTCGAAGACCCCACCGAGCTGGAGAACTTCTACGTCAGCACCGCCGAGTTCCCCGCCGGGTTCATGACCCAGTACGCGCCCTCCATGGTGGTCGCCGAGCCGACGCACCAGGACCTCGCCACCGGCTTCCCGGTCGGCAAGCGCTTCAAGTCCGCACCCGTGGTGCGGGTCTGCGATACCAACCCGATGCACCTGGGCCACCACGCAACAGCGGATGGCCGGTGGCGCATCTACGTCTTCGCCGACACGGCGTCACCCGGCACAAAAGAGGCGGGCGCCGCATCGGCAACCGCGGACTTCGCCGAGTGGATCGCGAACTCGCCCGACTCGCCGCTGGCGGCTACGCCGTCGGGCGCCGACCGTGACGCCTGGTTCGACGTGAAGGTGATCTACCAGCAGGCCCACACGGACATCGACATCAACGCTGTCCCGGCGGTGTTCAAGCCGACGGTGGGCCCGTTCCGGCTCACCTACCTTGAGAAGGTGTTTGGCACCGACCCGAAAGCCGACATCTTCGAACAGCGCGGCCTGGACCGCGGCGGCGTTGTGGTGGTGGTCCGGCCGGACCAGTACGTGGCCAACGTCCTGCCCTTGACGGCGACGGCGGAGCTCGGTGCGTTCTTCGCGCCGCTGCTAAAGCGGCGTCAGACGGCTGCGGCGGCCTGAACCGCCCGGTACTCCGCAGCCGCGTACACGCCAAGGATCCGCACCTCGGTGGTGAAGAAGCCCAGCTCCTCAAGGGCAAGTTTCAGCGGCAGGTCCTCGGGGTGGCCTTCGACGTCGGCCATGAACATGGTGGCGGCGAATTCGTTGCCCACCATGTAGCTCTCGAGCCGGGTCATGTTCACGGCGTTGGTGGCGAAGCCGCCCAGCGCCTTGTAGAGCGCTGACGGGACGTTCCGGACGCGGAACACAAAGCTGGTAACGGCCGGTCCGGGGAGTGTTTCCCGGGCCGGCAGTTCCTTTTCGCGGGCCAGGATCACAAACCGGGTGGTGTTGGACGGGTCGTCCTCCACGCGGGAGGCGAGCACCTCCAGTCCGTACAGGTCCGCCGCGAGCGGGGGAGCGAGGGACAGTTTCGTGGGGTCGTTCCACTCCCGCACTTCGCGGGCCGAACCGGCGGTGTCACCGGCAATAACGGGACGCAGCCCGGCGTCGCGGATGAGGCGGCGGCACTGGCCCAGGGCGTGGATGTGGCTGTGGACTTCGGTGGCGGCTTCGATGGTGCTGCCGGGGATCCCCATCAGGTCGAAGTGGATGGGCAGGAAATACTCGCCCACGATCTGCAGCCCGGAATGCGGCAGGAGGGTGTGGATGTCCGCCACCCGGCCGGCAATCGAGTTCTCGATCGGGATCATGGCAAGGTCCGCAGCGCCGCTGGACACCTCTTCAAAGACGTCCTCGAAGCTGGCACACGGGACGCTTTCCAGCTCGGGGAACATCTGCTTGCACGCAATATTGGAGTTGGCGCCGGGCTCACCCTGGTACGCAATCTTCTGGGCCATGATCCGTATGGTGTCACGCCCCGGCCCCACCCTCCCAACTGGGTGGCGCTAACTGTCGTTATGAGGCCGCAAAACGACAGTTAGCGCTACTCACTTGGGGGTGACGCGGAGCCATGCGTACTGGTGCGGCGCCAGGGTGATGCCGTCGGCGAGGCTGAGCGCTGCGTCCGTGAGAAGTTCGACGGCGGCTGCGGAGAACCCGGAGAACGTCACCGCGGGAAGCTGCTGGGGTCCGTCGCTGAAGTTGGCGAGGACAAGCACCGTGCCGGCGTCGCCGGGGCGCTGGTAGCCCAGGACTCCCGGGGTGTTGGTCTGGAAATCCACGAGGCGCGTACCCGCCAGTTCCGGTGTCCGGGCGCGGACCTCGATCATGCGCCGGAGGCCTGCATAGATGGCTCCTTCGGGGGTCGCGGGGTCGTGGCGGCGGGCGTACTGCTCCGCCGGATAGTGCGGCCGGTGCACCCAGCGGCTGTCCGACTCGTGGCCGTCCTCCATGGCGTACTGGTAGTCGTTCAGCTGCCCCACCTCGTCGCCGAGGTACAGGAGCGGGATGCCCCCGGTGCTGAACGCCACCGAGTGGGCCAGCAGGATCCTGCCTACCGCGTGGTCCGGATCGTCCTCCAGCCCGCAGAGGGAAGCCGTGGTTCCGGAGATGCGGCAGTCACCTGTCCGGGGGTTGTCCTGGAACGGGACGCCCTGGGCGAAGCTGCCGGGATGCCGGTTGACGTAGAACGCGTTGAGGAACCGGCGGTGGTCAAAGCCGTTGATCCCCAGCTCTGCCGCGTCCTCGTCGGCGAACGTCCAGCCGATGTCGTCGTGGCTGCGGACGTAGTTCACCCAGGACGTGCCGGCAGGAATGTTGTGCCGCCGCTCGAGCGCCTGGGACAGCAGCGAGACGTTGCGGGTGGCCAGCGATTCCCAGATCAGCGCCATCTGCAGCGGGTTGTACGAGAGCTGGCACTCGGCCGGATCGATGTAGAGCGCCACCTCGTCCGGGTGCACAATCGCCTCGGACTTGAACAGCAGCGACGGGGCCGCGAGCCGGCACACGGCGTTGAAGGCACGCAGGAGGTAATGGGCCTCAGGCAGGTTCTCGCACGGTGTGCCCAGCCGCTTCCAGATGAAGGCGACGGCGTCCATGCGGAGGATGTCCACGCCCTGGTTGGCCAGGAAAAGCATCTCGCCGGCCATGGCGCGGAACACGGCCGGGTTGGCGTAGTTGAGGTCCCACTGGTAGGTGTGGAACGTGGCCCATACCCACCGCCCGTCCGGCAGCGGGACAAAGGAGCCGGGGTGATCGTCGGGAAAAATTTCGCGGACGGTCTGCTCGAAGGCGTCGGGCATGGTCCGGTCCGGATAAATCCAGAAGTAGTCCCTGTATTCGGGGTCGCCTTCAGCCGCCCGGCGGGCCCAGTGGTGCTCATTGGAGGTGTGGTTGAAGATGAAGTCCACCACCAGGGAGATGCCGTTTTCGCGGAGCTCGGACGCCAGGGCCCGCAGCTGCTCCATGGTGCCCAGCTTCGGGTTGACTTCCCGGTAGCTGGAAACGGCATACCCGCCGTCGGAGAACGGTTCGGGTGCCAGGAACAGCGGCATCAGGTGCAGGTAGGTCAGCCCCAGCTCCTTGAAGTACGGGATCCGGTCGCGGACACCGTCGAGGCTGGCGGCGTACCTGTCCACGTAGCAGACACCGCCGAGCATCCGGTTGGACTGGAACCAGCTGCTGTCGCCCTCACGCTCGGCATCCAGCGCTTTAAGGCCGGCCGGACGTTCCTGCCAGGAGCGGGCACACTGCAGGACCAGGGCACCCAGCTGGTCCTGCCAGTCCGCCCGCGACCCGTACAGGGAACGGAACAATCCGCACAGATCAGGAAAATGAACGTCCAGCCTTCGAACAAATTCCGGCCAGTCAGGATCCGTGCGCGCGATGCCGTCGTCGGCCTCCAAAACGCTCAGAACATGCTGCCTTGCAGCTTCATCCACATCGACGGTTTCACGCATGGAGCCAACCTACCAGCGGCAGCAGCCGCCGTCGCGGATCACCCCAAACAGTCGGATCCAGCCAGTCCATTCAGCCCAACGCCAGGCGCATGGATACCTGGTACCGGTCCGAACGGTACGTCGAGACCGCGTACTCGATGGGTGTTCCCGGCTCCTCGGTCCCGGTGAAGGACCGGCGCTTGAAGAGCAGGACGGGGGCCCCCGCTTCGATGTCCAGCAGCGCGGCCGTATCCTCCGTCGCCGCAGCGGCCTCGACCGTCTGCTCCGCCTGCTGGACCGGATACCCGGCGCTTCCCAGGGCCCGGTAGAGGGAGCCGGTCAGGTCCGAGGAGAGCAGGTCCGGCAGCAGGCGCGGCGGCAGCCAGGACTCGTCCACGCTGACCGGGGCGCCGTTCGCCAGGCGGAGCCGCCGGACCAGGTAGGC
>DATCVX010000444.1:0-2232 GCA_036566705.1 Arthrobacter sp.
GGCGGGCTCTATGTCCTCGGAACCGAACGGCACGAGTCCCGTCGCATTGACAACCAGCTCAGGGGCCGCTCCGGCCGCCAGGGAGATCCCGGCGAGTCACGGTTCTACCTTTCCCTGACCGATGACCTGATGCGGCTCTTCAATTCAGGTGCTGCCGAACGCCTGATGAACAGTTCAGTGCCTGACGACGTTGCATTGGAATCCAAGCTGGTGTCCCGCGCCATCGCTTCGGCCCAGGGGCAGGTGGAGGGCCGCAACGCCGAACAGCGCAAGAACGTCCTGAAGTACGACGACGTCCTGAACCGGCAGCGCGAAGCCATTTACGGCGACCGCCGGCGGATCCTCGAGGGCGACGACCTGCACGAAAAAGTGCAGTTCTTCATCGAGGACACCATCACAGCCCTCATCGACGCCGCAACCGCGGAAGGTAACGGCGACGACTGGGACTACACCCAGTTGTGGACCAACCTGAAAACCCTGTACCCGGTGAGCGTCACTCCGGAGGAAATCATTGACGAGGCGGGCGGAAAATCCCGGCTCACCGTCGAATTCCTGAAGGAAGAGCTCCTCTCCGACGCCAAGCTGGTGTATCAGGCACGTGAAGAGGCCATCGGCTCTGACAGCATGCGGGAACTGGAACGCCGCGTTGTGCTGTCAGTCATCGGGCGTAAGTGGCAGGAACACCTGTATGAGATGGACTACCTGAAGGAAGGCATCGGCCTGCGCGCCATGGCCCAGCGTGACCCGCTCGTGGAATACCAGCGCGAGGGTTTCACCATGTTCCAAAGCATGATGGAAGCCATCCGCGAGGAGAGCGTAGGCTTCCTGTTCAACCTTGAGGTCGAGGTGACCCCGGCCCAGGACGTTGTGGTGGCCGATGCCGCCGGCGGACATACAGAGCACGTTGAGCCACAGATCCGCGCCGCCGGCCTGGAGGCGCCCGAGAAGCCTGCGCAGCTTCAGTACACGGCTCCGGGGGAAGACGGCGCCAGCCAGACGCGCGTTGAGAGCCGATCCTCCGCGCGTTCGGGCAACCCCGCCAAGGCGGCAACGCAGGACGGCCCCAAGAAACCTGCCAGGAAGAAACGGCGCTGATTGCAGGCACATGATCCACAGGGCAAGGGCCCGGAACCAATGTTCCGGGCCCTTTCTGTGACCGGCTGGACGGGGGATCAGCCGACCACGAGCTCCGTAACGCGCCACACCTCCTTGCTTCGTTCCAACCTGACGGCCACGGCCCTTGCCCGCACGTCATCAACCACGACGGCACTGGCCTCATAGATCCCGGGAGCGACCTCGCACAGCCGGACCGAGCGCACCACGGAGTTCTTGTGCAGCCGCGCCAGCGACGGTGACGATGAGCGGGCAAGCTCACGCCGGATCAACGATGCACGGTGCTGCAGCGTTGCCAGGCAGCGGGGATCCAACCGCCGGGCCAGCTGATGGACCGGACGGATGCCTGCCAGGACTTCCATCGCGGCCTGGACTGTGCTTCGTATGATGGCGAGGACCTCCGTCTTCTCGTCGACGGCCCTGAGCGGACGGGCAGTAAGCCCCGCCCCGTTCAGAGGCTGCCGCCCGGCTGCAGGCCGGTTCGGGACGGGCGCTGCGGGGCGGATAGGTGTAACTGCACTCATGGTTTCCCCCTTGGTTGTTGGTGCTGTCCGTCGGTCTGCAGGCTAGGCCGCGGCCGGCGGTTGCAGGATTTGGCCCGGGAGCAGGACGTCCGGGTTTTCGCCTATTTCGGCCTTGTTGGCCTGGTACCAGCGAGGCCAGTGCAGGGCCACTTCGACATCCGATGCTGCGGGCCCCAATTCCCGGGCCGCAATTTCCCAGAGCGTGTCGCCGGCAAGTACGGTGACCTCGGTCCGCGATGGCAGTGGCGCTTGCCCGGCCCGTAAGGGCCTGGCAACGGTGAGGCCAGGATCAGGCACCGGGGAAGTGGGCCGCCAGTCGGGTTGAAGTTCCGACAGTGAACCCTGTGCCCCTGGCTCGGAACGAGCGGCGGAAAATGACGCCCGGGCGGCGCTGCCACCCGTGGCCTCCCAAACAGCCGGGACCGCTGCCCCCTGCGTAGGCAGCCACACCGGACCGGAGACCGCTTCAGCATGGGCCAGTGGAGCCGAAACGAGCTGGACGGAGAGCACCGCCACCGCCAGCCGGCGCATGAATGCCGGGCATAGTTTGCCTGCAGCAGTGGCAGCGCGCTTCCGGCCGGTTCGTTCCAGGACT
>DATCVX010000445.1:0-2951 GCA_036566705.1 Arthrobacter sp.
TTAAAAACATTGACCCAACAGCGCCCATCGGCCAGAAGGGCAACTACCAGAACGGTGAAGGCTATGCGCTGCTGGTCAACGCCATCTGCGATTCGCAGGGATCGGTCCTGGTCAGCCGTCAGACTGACCATGGGATCCAGCTGATGGAAGGCTGCCCGTAGAACCAGTCAGAACGTAGTCGCACTAGGTGTCGTTTTGGGGCCCAAAACGACACCTACTGCGACTCAGCCGGGCGGGTATGAGGTGAACGTTGCCTTGGCACCGAGCCGCTTGGCCATCACGTCGATCGCAGGCTGGTTCTGGTCCACGCAGACAAATTTCCGGTCCAGCTTGGCCGCCACGGCGCCGAGCGTTCCCGAACCCGCGAAGAAGTCCAGGCACCAGTCCCCGGGCCGGCTCGAAGCGGCCACCACCCGGCGGACGAGGCCCTCGGGCTTCTGCGTGGGATAGCCGGTCTTTTCCTTGCCCGTGGGGGAGACGATGGTGTGCCACCAGACATCTGTGGGCAGCTTCCCGAGCTCCCGTTTGGCAGGCGTGACCAGGCCCGGCGCCATGTACGGCTCCCGGTCAACCTCGGCGCTGTCGAAATGGTACTTCGCCGGATTCTTGACGTACACGAGGATGTTGTCGTGCTTGGTGGGCCAGCGGTACTTGGCCCGGGCGCCGTAGTCATACGCCCAGATGATCTCGTTCAGGAAACATTCCCGGCCGAAGATGGCGTCCAGCATCACCTTGGCGTAGTGGACTTCCCGGTAGTCCAGGTGGAGGTACAGGGTGCCGTCGTCCGCCAGCAGGCGCCAGGCCTCCACCAGCCGGGGCTCCAGGAACGACCAGTAATCGCTGAACGCGTCGTCGTACCGGTGCAGGGCGCCCTTGATGGTGTCGTAGGACCGCCCCTTGAAGCCCACGCGGTCCCCGGATCCTTCGGCGTTGACCACCATCCGCAATTCCTGGCGCTGCTGGGCCCGTCCGGTGTTGAACGGCGGGTCCACGTAAATGAGTGTGAAGGCGCCGTCCGGCAGCGTGGGGAGGAATTCCGCGTTGTCCGCGTGTACCACCAGGTTGCTGCCGTCCGGCGCCCAGACAGATTCAGTCATTGAGGCTTTTAGGCCTCGGCGCTGCCCGGCTGCGTGCCGTTGTCGCCGCCGGCCACCACTTCGCCGTTGCGGCGGCGGGTGCGGGTCCGGCTGCGGCGCGTCCGTGACTGGTCGCCGTCGGCCGGGGCTGATGCAGCCGGTTCCGCGGCGGGACCGGTGCCGGCAGTCGCTGCGTCGGACGTACGACGGCGGCGCTCACCCGAGCGGCCGGCCGTTTCCGATCCGGCGCGGCGGCTGGATGACCGGGCGCGGTCCCGGCTGCCGTCACGTCCGGCGTCGCGTCCGCTGTCCTTGGCGCCGTCCCGTCCGCCGGAGCGGGAGTTCTTCTTGCCCGTTTCGCCCAGGTCCTCAAGGACTTCGGCGTCAACACCGGCGAGGGTGCGCTTGTTGCGGGGCAGGCGGCCCTTGGTTCCCTCCGGAATGTCCAGCTCTTCGTAGAGGTGCGGCGAGGAGGAGTACGTCTCAACCGGCTCGGGGACGCTCAGGCCCAGTGCCTTGTTGATGAGGCCCCAGCGGGGCATGTCGTCCCAGTCCACAAACGTGACGGCGGTGCCCTTGTTGCCGGCGCGGCCGGTGCGGCCCACGCGGTGCAGATAGATCTTTTCGTCCTCGACGCACTGGTAGTTGATGACGTGCGTGACGTCGTCGACGTCGATGCCGCGGGCGGCGACGTCCGTGGCAACCAGGACGTCGACCTTGTTGTTGCGGAAGGCCCGGAGTGCTTGCTCGCGGGCGCCCTGGCCCAGGTCGCCGTGGATGGCGGCGGCCGCGAATCCGCGGTCCACCAGTTCCTCGGCCACTTTCGCGGCGGTCCGCTTGGTCTTGGTGAAGATGATGGTCCGGCCGCGGCCCCTGGCCTGCAGGATGCGGGCGACTACCTCGATCTTGTCCATGCTGTGGGCACGGTAGATGAGCTGGCGGATGTCGCGCTTGGTGAGGCCCTCGTCGTCGGGGTCGGCCGCACGGATGTGGGTGGGCTGGGTCATGTAGCGGCGGGCCATGGCGATGACCGGGCCGGGCATGGTGGCGGAGAACAGGAGCGTCTGGCGTACCGCAGGAGTACCGGCGATCAGCGTTTCGACGTCCGGCAGGAAGCCGAGGTCCAGCATCTCGTCGGCTTCATCCAGGATGACGATCTTGACGTTCTTCAGGCTCAGGTGCTTCTGCTTGTAGAGGTCGATCAGGCGGCCCGGGGTGCCGACGACCACTTCGACGCCGTTCTGCAGGGCCTCCACCTGGGGCTCGTACGCGCGGCCGCCGTAGATGGTGGCGATGCGGGCATTGCGTTTGCGGGAGGCGGTCTGGAGGTCGTTGGCCACCTGTACGGCAAGTTCGCGGGTAGGGACGATCACCAGCGCCTGCGGGGCGCCCGGGACTGCGAGCTTGTCGAAACCGGGGTCATCGCGGCCCACAACGCGCTGGAGTGCGGGGATGCCGAAGCCCAGGGTTTTGCCGGTACCGGTCTTGGCCTGTCCGATGATGTCGTGCCCCGAGAGCGCCACCGGCAGGGTCATGGCCTGGATCGGGAACGGGTGGGTGATCCCGGCGTCGGCCAGGGACTCGACGATATCGGCGCGGACGTTGAAGTCGGCGAAGGATTTCTCCTCGATCTCGTGCGGCTTTTCGTCCGAGATAATGGTTTCTTCCGGCTCGATGGTCTCGATGCCGGAGTCGTCAGTCAGGAGTTGGTGGGTATGCAATTCACTCACAGGGGAGTTTCCTTATTCATTTGGGCATTGGCGCTGCCTGCTCAACGGGCCGGCCAACGTGGCCGTTCCGGAGCACGCTCGAAGCGCGCAAGCAAATCCAGTGGAAGCCGATCGCGGGCTATCTAATTGCTGGCACTGGTGACCA
>DATCVX010000446.1:0-2612 GCA_036566705.1 Arthrobacter sp.
CAAAGACTACTACCTGCCCACGGCCAACGGCGCGGAACGCGACATTGCCATCAGGCTGGAGCGGCTGCGCAAGATCATCAGGGGAAGCTGAGCATTCCCGGCGGCTTCACGCCCCCACCGCATCCCCCAGTTCGGCCAGGGCAACGTGCTCCAGCCTGGCACCCGAGGCCAGCAGCGCCTCCACCATCTGGGCAGGTCCCGGCCTCGCCAGCAGATAGCCCTGCCCGGTCCGGCAGCCGAGTGCCCGGAGGAGGTCCAGCTGTCCGGGCGACTCGATACCTTCGGCGACCACCTCCACACCCAGGTTCCGGGCCAGTCCCAGCAGGTCCTCCAGCACGGCCTCAGGCGAGGCTGCCGGTCCGCGCCGTGCAAGGTGGGCGCCGTCGATCTTCCACAGGTCAGCAGGCAGCGCCGCCAGACTGCCGGGGGCAGGGGCGCGTGTGCCAAAGCCGTCGACGGCGATCCGGGCGCCGAGTGCCTTGAGCCTGTTCAGGACGGATATGCCGCCGTCGCGGCTGGCCGCAAGGGCCGCCTCCGTGATTTCCAGCACCAGCCGGTCGGCCTGCGCGGCCGGATCTGCGAGGACGCGTTCGACGGCGGCCAGGGTGCGGTCATCGGGAAGCTGCCGGTAGGAGAGGTTGACGGCAAGCCACAGATTTTCGCAGCCGCTAATGGACTGCCGCCAGCCGGCAGCCTGCTGGGTGGCCGTTTCCAGTACCCAGCAGGTGATGGCCTGGATCTCGCCGGTCTCCTCGGCCAGGGGGAGGAAATCGGCCGGGGCGAGCAGCCCCAGCGACGGATGCTGCCAGCGGACCAGGGCTTCAAGCCCAACGATTTCCCCGGTCAGCAGGTCCGCTACGGGCTGATACTCAAGGCGCAGCTGCCGGGCGGCGACAGCCGTTGCCAGATCACTCTTCAGGGCTGCGCGGTAGGCCATGTGGTCGTGTCCGCGCGAGTCGAACAGCTGGTAACGCGCCTTCCCGCCGTGCTTGGCCATGTACATCGCAAAGTCCGCCTGCCGCAGCAGTTCCGCGGCGTCCGCAGTGTCCGGCCTGCGCTGGGCGGCACCAAGGCTGGCAGTCACAGTCAGGCGGTCGTCGGCCACGAAGAACGGTGCCCGCATCGCTTCGTGGATCCGTTCGGCAACGTCGCCTGTGACGGAGTTTCCGTCATCCTCCATCACCACGATCGCGAACTCGTCCCCGCCCAGGCGGGCCACGAGGTCATCGGCACGGACGCAGCTTTGGAGCCGTGAAGCAAGCTGGATGAGCAGGGCATCGCCCCGCTCGTGGCCCAGCGAGTCGTTGACTCCCTTGAAATCGTCGACGTCGATAAAGAGCAGGCCCTCAAGCCGGGCGCCGTTGCCCATGTTGCCGCCAGGTTCCGGGTCGAATGATGCGGTGAGGCGCTCCATGAGTGCGGCGCGGTTGGGCAGGCCGGTGAGTGAATCGTGGGTGGCACGGTGGGTCAGCTCGAGGTGGCTGTCCTGCACCGCGGCCGCCATCGCGTTGAAGGCCTCGGCCAGCTCGCCAAGTTCGTCCTGCCTGTGCACGGAGATACGGTGCGTGTACTGCCCGGCCTGCAGTTTCAGGGCGCCGTGCCGGAGGCTGGCCACCGGCCGCAGCAGGTCTTTGACCATCCTGCGGCGGAAGTAGAACGTAGCAGCAACGGCGATGGCGAACAGCCCGATCCGGGCAGCCACGAGGATGAGTTCCAAGTCGGCGGTAAAGGCCAGCGCCTTGTCCATGGCCGCCAGGGAGGACCGTTGGACGCCGGCCAGCAGGGCGCGGACCCGTGCGCTGTCGGCCGCAAACCCGGGGGACTCGGCGACACGGGTTCCCTGCATGGCATCCACCTGATCGGACCATAGGCCATGGGACGCGAGGGATGCCTGCCATGCCTGCCGCACGTCGCCGACGGCGGGCACGGATTCCGCCGTTGAGGGGAGGTCCGTGGCGGCAGCGTCGAACAGGGCGGAGATTTCCTGCTGCTGGGCCATAAACGCAGCTTTGCCGGCGGCAGGGTCTGACAGCAGCCGGTGCCCCAGCTCTTCGTGGGCATCCAGCGCCGCGCGCAGCGACTCGGTCCGTTCCGCCTCCAGCAGCAGCCGGCTGTCGGCGGCCTGGACGTGGCCAACCACGCCCCGGACACCCGCGATGGTCACCGCCGCGCCCACCAGGAGCGCGATGAGCATCAGGATGAACGCCCGGGACCATTCCCGCCGCAGGCTCCAGGTCCGGGGCGGCGCCGTGAACGCGGCCCCGGGCACGGACCGGCGATCCCCACTCTGCACATCCATATGCTGTTGTCCTATGGGTCAGGGAGCCAACGTGTCCCTGCCCCCACGCCAGAGTTGGCCCGGCCAAGAGTCCGGTGATAGTAGGAGCAGGCTAACAGGGCGGCAGCCCCGGCGGCCGCTGCGCCGCTCCCGCGTGGTAGGATAGTTCGTTGTCTGGCAAGGCGCGGACGCACAATCCACCAAATTCACTTTGATGCGGTTATGCCCTGTGCCCAGTAGCAAAAGGCAGCGGTTGGCCGATGCTCTCCATCGTGGAGGCCAGTAACACTGACACACCGCAGATATTGGAAGGACACAAGTGGCTAACAACACT
>DATCVX010000447.1:0-7456 GCA_036566705.1 Arthrobacter sp.
AGTACTTCAGCAACGTGCCCGCCAGCGATCCCCTGGGCAGCCAGGCACCCCTGTTCTACGGCCCCATTCAGCAGGGCAAGGACGGTTGGAATGCCGCCTTCTTTTGCGGCTCCAACGCCATCCTGCGCCGCGAGGCCCTGATGCAGCTGGGCCTGGTGGGCTATGTCAAGGAAACCGAAAAGAGCATCCGCCGTGCGCTGGCCGCCTCACGGTCCGCCATCAGCAAGGCCCGGAAATCGGCCGACGTCGGCACTCCCCTGGTTGCCGACGTGCTGGACGAGGTGCAGGCAGCCACCCGGCAGGCCCAGGAACAGCTGGAGGCCGGGGAACCGCTGAGCGAGATCACCTACCGGGTCCGCCGCCGCGTGGACGCAGCCGTGCAGACCCTTGTCCTTGCCGATGTCTCCGCGCTGCAGGCTGACCTCGAGGAGATCGCCGCCATGGAACTGGCGCATGTGGGGGACGCCGGGGTCCCGGTCGTTGCCGACGACGCCGTCCAGCGGATGTCAGCCCGGGACTGGTCGCCGCTGGGCGCGCTGGAGTCCGTTCAGGCAGTCCTGGATGCCCTGACCGTCGAGCGGAACGACGAAGCGCAGCCGGTCATGCCGCTGGCCACCATATCCGTCACCGAGGACATGGCCACCGCCATGCGCATGCACGCCATGGGCTGGGAGAGCGTCTACCACCACGAAATCCTTGCCTATGGGCTTGCGCCCGAGGACATCAAAACCATGCTCACCCAGCGCCTCCGGTGGGCGCAAGGGACCATCCAGGTGCTGCTCCGCGAAAACCCGCTGGTGCAGAAGGGCCTGAAGATTGGCCAGCGGCTGATGTACTTCGCCACCATGTGGACCTACCTGAGCGGCTACGCGGCGGTCATCTACTTCGCCGCTCCCATCATTTATCTCCTGCTGGGCATCCTGCCGGTCACCAGCCTCAGCTGGGACTTCTTCATCCGGTTCATTCCGTTCATGATCGCCAACCAGCTGCTGTTCGCTGTGGCCGGGCGGGGCATCCCCACCTGGCGCGGCCAGCAGTACAGCCTGGCGCTGTTCCCCACCTGGATCAAGGCGTGTTCGACGGCGGCCCGGAACGTCTGGTTCGGCCGTCCCCTGGGGTTCGCCGTCACCCCGAAGGCGCGCCAGACCGGCGGTCCGAGCTGGAGCCTGATCCGCCCGCAGATCGTGGTGTCCGCGCTCCTGGCGATTGCCGCCGTCGTGGGCATCATCCGCCTCGCCACCGGACTGGCCGAGCCGCTTGGCACCCTGGTGAACGTGGCCTGGGTTATTTTTGACCTGGTGGTCATGAGCATCCTGGTTCGTGCCGTGCTGTACAAGGGCTACGAACCCGCTATGGACGTAGAGGCTGGAGAGAGGAAACCCGATGGAGTTTAGTTACGAGGTCAAGGATTCGTACGCGGAGGTCAAGGCGGACGGACGGCTGAACATGGTGTCCGCGCCCAAGCTCCGCGAATTCGTCACCGACGTGATCGCCGGCGGTTCCTCCCGGATCGTGGTGAACCTGGAGAACACGGCCTTTATGGATTCCTCCGGCCTCGGCGCCCTGATCGGCTGCCTCAAGGCGGCCCGGCAGGCGGGCGGCGACCTTCGGATTGCAGCGGTGCAGCCGCAGGTGAAGATGGTTCTGGAGCTGACCAGCATGGACCGGGTGCTTACCTCATACGCCTCGGCCGAAGAGGCGTTCAGCAATGACTGAGGTCCTGGCCCAGCGGAGCTTCCGTGGGTTGGCTGACGTAGAGTCCATCGATTCCGTCCACAACGAGCTGGATGGCCTCTGGGAGGATGCCCCCCTGGTCCAGGCGGTGGACCAGATCACTTTCACCACGGCCGTCATTGAGTCTGCGTCCAACATCGTCCAGCATGCGCAGCCGGCCAAGGCCCAGAAGCCCGTGGAACTGGGCGTGGACATCAGCGTCCAGCCCACCCTCCTGCAGGCCCGGGTCAGCGCTTTTTACGCGAAGCCGCCGTTTGGCCCGATGGAACCGGGAACGCCCGACGACGACTCCGAGTCCGGGCGCGGGCTGGCCCTCATCCAGGCGCTGGTCACCACTGTGACGTTCGAACGGCAGGACGGCACCAATACGTGGGTCCTCACCAGGACGTCCCAGGACTGAAGGCGTCCCGCTTCGAATTCGTCCGGCTCTCCGGGGGCTCCGGCTGGAAATATCCTTAGCCGGCGATCAGCACCGAAACCGTGGCGCCGCCGCCGGGCGTTTCGCTGATCTGCAGCTCACCGCCGTGGGCCTTCGCGATGCGGCGGCAGGTGGCCAGGCCCAGCCCGGATCCGGGTCCGTCCCCGGCCCGGTTCAGCCGGACCAGCGGCTCCACCGCACGCTGCCTGTCCCCGGGGTCGATCCCCCTGCCGTTGTCCGCGACTGTCACCGTGGTTCCGCTATCCCCTGCCACCGAGCTGACGCTGACCTGCAGGGCACGCTCCGGGCTCCGATAGTTCAGCGAGTTGGCCAGGAGGTTCTGCAGCAGGGCACGCAGCTGTGCCCGGTCCGCCACCAGGCCGGCGTCGTCGCAGTAAATGCCGCTTGCGTCCCCGAGGTCCAGGCCAAGGTCGCGTGCGGCTTCGGCCGTAACAGCCAGGAGCGAGAGCCGCTCACGGCGCAGCGTCCCACCCACCTTTGAATAGTCCAGGACGTCCTCAAGGGTCCCCAGCATGCGGCGTCCGCTTCCCCCGATCAGCGCCAGATATTCGGCGGCCGGGTTGCCCGGCGGAATGTCCGGGTCGTCCTCGGCAAGTTCCACGTACCCCAGGATGGTGGTCAGCGGGATCCGGAGGTCGTGGCTGACGCGCCCGGCAAACTCCCCCAGCACGGTGTTGCTGCGGCGCAGTTCGGCCAGGGCGTTGCTGAGCTGAAGGGTGCGGTGCTGGAGCTCCAGCACCTCCACCACCTGGTGGGCCAGCACTTCCAGCATCTCGATCTGCTCCGCTTCGAGGGTGGCCGCACCGTCCGAGAAAACGCAGAGTGAGCCCAGCACGAATCCCGAGGCGGTCTCCAGCGGAACGGAGGCATAAAAGCGGACGCTGGCGATCTCGCCGGTCACAAAGGGGTTCTTCGCGAACCTGGGGTCCTTGGACGCATCGGCAACAACTGTTGTCTTTCGGCTGAGAAAGACCGCGGCACACATCGAGTCTTCACGCGCGCAGACTCCTGCCTCCACGCCCGACGCCGCAATCTGGCGCTGCTGGTCCTCGGTAATGATGTTGACCACGCTGTACGGAACGGCGCACAGCCGGGCGGCAAGCCCGACCAGGTTCCCGAGCGCCCCGGCGGCTTCGGCATCAGGGAGTTGAGGGGCTCCGTCGGCGTCCGCCCGCATCAATCCGTACTCCCTCAGACCTGCCGTCCGCCCTGATTCCGCAATTGCCGACTCGTGCGTGACGGTGCCGTTCATGTAGTCATGTCCCCCAATGTCCCCAGCAGCGAATTCCAGCCCTCGGCCGATGATATCGGGCGATCCCAACGCTGCTGTAGTCTCTTGACACCTGCCAGCGTCATCGGCTTCACTATTACGTATGCTGAAATAACAGTTCCATGATGCGGAAGCTTCGAATGGGAAGCCGCCGAAACCCGGCCCTCCGCATAGCCGTCACCATGGATGCCAGCACCTGCAACGAGGAACCAGCCAGCATGAAGCTTGCCGAATTCAACACCGCGGACACGGCTGCGGCCGCCGAAGCGCTGAAACCCTGCATCGACGTCCGGCGCTGGGTGGAGGCCATCACCGCTGCCCGGCCTTTCGCCTCCCGCGCAGCCCTCCTGGACTTCGCGTCAGCAGCGGCGTCGCCCTTAACTGCCGCCGAGGTTGAAGCAGCCCTGGCGCACCACCCCCGGATCGGCGAGCGGCCCACGGCCGGCACTGCCGAGGCCTCCATGTCCCGCTCGGAGCAGTCCGGCGTGGACCCGTCGGACAACGGGACCGCCGCAGCGCTGGCCGCCGGCAACCGCGCGTACGAGGAGAAGTTCGGCAGGGTCTTCCTGATCCGCGCCGCCGGACGGACTGCCCCGGAAATCCTGGCTGCGCTCAACACCCGGCTCAGCAACTCACCGGCGGAAGAAGACGCCATCGTCGCCCAGCAGCTGCGCGAAATCGCCCTGCTGCGGCTTGAAGGAGTGGTCAGCGAATGAGCGTTTCCCATGTCACCACCCATGTCCTGGACACCGGCGCCGGACGCCCGGCGGCGGGGATCGCCGTCGTGCTTTTCCAGCACGACGGCGGCACCTGGCGCGAGCTCGCGACGTCCACTACCGACGCTGACGGCCGCGCGAAAGACCTCGGGCCCGAGCAGCTGGCACCTGGGCGCTACCGGCTCAACTTCGCCATCGGCGAGTACTACGCCGCCCTGGAGACGGCGACGTTCTTCCCCGAGGTTGACCTGGTGTTCGAGGTGACGGGACCGGAGCACTACCACGTGCCGCTGCTGCTGAGCCCGTTCGCCTACTCCACCTACCGCGGCAGCTAAACACCCGCGTTGCCCTGCCGGCAGTAGGCTTGATGGCATGGCTTTTGAAGAAACCCCCGCCGAACGCCGCGAGGTCACCGTCCGCCGGGCACCCAAATATGTGCCCTTCCTCATCCTCGGTGGCCTCGTGGGCGTCGCGGTGGCTGCCGTCGTGGCGTATGGACTCCCCGGCGACGAGAGCTTTGACCGTGGATCGGTGTTCGGGTTTTTCCTGGTCATGTTCGGCGCCGGCGGGGCCATTCTGGGCGCCATAGCAGCCCTTCTGCTGGACCGGCGGAGCGTCAAGCGCCAGCAGCGCGCCATCGTGGAAGCCGTACCCGACTCGGAACCGGACGACGGCACCCAGCCTTAGGCGCAACGCCGGCACAAGCACACGCACAGGCGCGTAGCCAGTCACAAACGCCGCGGCGGAAAAGTCTTACCCCATGTCATGAGATAATCGACCAGTGGCACGCGGCGATGGAAAACTTTCTCATGATCTTCTCCCTGGCGAAAAAGGCCCTCAGGACGCTTGTGGCGTCTTCGGGGTCTGGGCACCAGGTGAAGAAGTAGCAAAACTCACCTATTACGGGCTGTATGCACTACAGCACCGCGGTCAGGAGTCGGCTGGTATAGCCACCAGCGACGGCAAGCGGATCAACGTCTACAAGGACATGGGCCTCGTTTCCCAGGTCTTCGACGAGACCACGCTGAACACCCTGACCGGGCACCTGGCGGTGGGACACTGCCGCTACTCCACCACCGGAGCCAGCCACTGGGCCAACGCCCAGCCCACCCTCGGCGCCACCAGCACCGGCACCGTGGCACTGGCGCACAACGGCAACCTCACCAACACCGCAGAGCTCAACGCCATGATCCTGGAGCGCAACGGCGGCCAGCTCAGCGGCGAAATGAAGCAGGGCAACACCTCGGACACCGCGCTGGTCACGGCGCTCCTGGAAGGCGAAGAGGGCAAGACCCTCGAACAGACCGCCATCGAGCTCCTGCCCAAGATCAAGGGCGGTTTCTGCTTCGTCTTTATGGACGAAGGCACCCTCTACGCCGCCCGCGACACCTACGGCATCCGTCCGCTGGTCCTGGGCAGGCTGGACCGCGGCTGGGTGGTCGCTTCCGAGCAGTCCGCCCTCGCCACCGTGGGCGCCAGCTTCATCCGTGAAATCGAGCCCGGCGAGTTCATCGCCATCGACGAGGACGGCGTCCGTTCCCAGCGCTTCGCCGAAGCGACGCCGGCCGGCTGCGTCTTCGAATACGTCTACCTCGCCCGCCCGGACGCCGCCATCGCCGGCCGTTCCGTGTACGAATCCCGGGTGGAAATGGGCCGCCAGCTGGCCCGCGAAAACACCCAGGAAGCTGACATCGTCATCCCGGTCCCCGAATCGGGCACCCCCGCGGCCGTGGGTTACGCCGAGGAATCCGGCATCCCCTTCGCGCACGGCTTCGTCAAGAACTCCTACGTGGGCCGCACGTTCATCCAGCCCTCACAGACCCTCCGCCAGCTCGGTATCCGGCTCAAGCTCAACGCGCTGGAATCCGTGATCCGCGGCAAGCGCGTTGTGGTCGTCGACGATTCGATCGTGCGCGGCAACACCCAGCGCGCCATCGTGCGGATGCTCAGGGAAGCGGGCGCCGCAAGCGTCCATATCAAGATTTCATCCCCGCCGGTCAAGTGGCCCTGCTTCTACGGCATCGACTTCGCCTCCCGGGCCGAGCTGATCGCCAACGGCGCCACCATCGAGGAAATCACCCAGGCCATCGGCGCGGACTCGCTGGCCTACATCTCCGAAGACGGCATGATCAACGCCACCCGCCAGCCCCGCGAACGCCTCTGCACGGCCTGCTTCACGGGCAAGTACCCGATCGAACTTCCAGGCGCGGACAAGCTGGGCAAGAACCTGCTGGAGCGAACGGACCTCGGCGGCCTCACGCCGTCGCCCTCCGCCCTCCCCGGCGCCACGGCCGCCCTGGCGGTCGACGCCGACGAAGACCCTGCGGAGAAAGCCGGCGCCACGGGCTGCGACCCGGGACCCGATGCCGAGTTCGAGAACCTGCTGACCGAAGCCGACCTTGTGCCAGACATGCACGCCACCACCGGCGCTGACAAGAAAGAGTCCGTATGACTTCCGCAACCCCCGCCGCCGGCAACGCTTCGAACAGTCCTGCGGGCATCACCTATGCCTCCGCCGGCGTTGACGTCGAAGCCGGCGACCGCGCCGTCGAGCTGATGAAGGGTGCCGTCAAGGCCACCCACAACTCCTCCGTGATCGGCGGCGTCGGCGGGTTCGCCGGGCTGTACGACGTCTCCAGGCTGCTGACTTACAAGCGCCCGCTGCTCGCGACGTCCACCGACGGTGTGGGCACCAAGGTTGCCATCGCCCAGGCCATGGACATCCACGACACCATCGGCTTTGACCTGGTGGGCATGGTCGTGGACGACATCGTGGTGGTAGGCGCCGAGCCCCTCTACATGACCGACTACATCGCCTGCGGCAAGGTTGTCCCCGAGCGCATCGCGGACATCGTCCGCGGCATCGCCGCAGCCTGCTCCGTGGCCGGCACCGCCCTGGTGGGCGGCGAAACCGCCGAGCACCCCGGCCTGCTGGGCGAGCACGAATACGACGTCGCAGGTGCCGCCACCGGCGTCGTCGAGGCCTCCGAACTGCTGGGCCCGGACCGCGTCCGCGCCGGCGACGTGGTCATCGGCATGGCCTCCTCCGGTCTGCACTCCAACGGCTACTCCCTGGTCCGCCGCGTGATCAACCACGCCGGCTGGGCACTGGACCGCCAGGTCTCCGAACTCGGCCGCACCCTGGGCGAGGAACTCCTGGAGCCCACCCGCGTCTACGCCGCCGACTGCCTGGACCTGGCCCGCGCCTTCCCGGTGAACACGGCCAACGCCGTGCACGGCTTCAGCCATGTCACCGGCGGCGGCCTGGCCGCCAACCTGGCACGCGTGCTGCCGCAG
>DATCVX010000448.1:0-4731 GCA_036566705.1 Arthrobacter sp.
GTGGCCCTGGGCTTCGGCGGGGTGTTCACCATGACCACCATCGTGCTGACCATCGGTGTCCTGGGCGTGGTGATCTTCGGAGCGTCCACCGCCGGCAAATCGCTGGAGGACATCAACGCCGGACCCACCACATTCAGGAACACAAAGATCGAAGCGGGCAACTGATGGCACACACAAAACACGACGCCGTCTTCCAACGGGCCTTCGACGCGCTGGCCGCCGATCCCGGCGTGGTCCTCTTCACCGCCCTCCAGTGGATCCCGGAAACGTCCACGCTGCGCCGGATCTTCACAAGCCATCCGGACGAATACCCTGTGGGCGCCGAGAAAACGGTGGAAATCTCCGCCGGCTGGCTGGACGCCGTCATCACCGGGAAGAAACCGTTCCTCGCCGCTGACCTGAAGGCCCTCCGGGAGGTGTTTACCGACGTCGAACTCCTCCGTTCGCTGGGCTGCGGGGCCGTCATCAACCTCCCCGTGCTCAGCCACGGCGCGATCGTTGGCGTCCTGGCACTGCTGGACGCCGAAGGAACGTACACGGGCAAGAGCGTTTCCACCGCCGCGGCAACCGTCGAAGCAGACTCCGGGGCACTGGCCGAAGCCTTCGCCTCCCACCCCAACGCAACACCCAGGAAGGACCGTGCCCTGTCATGACCGGCACCCCAACACACGAACAAGCACTCAAGCCTGCCCTGGTCATCCGCAACGCCAGCGTCCTGGACGTTGCGGCGGGCACGTACCGCACCGCCGACGTCGTCAGCGTCAACGGCAAGATCCAAAGCGTCGAACCGGACGCACAGGCACCGGACGGAGCGCTGACCATCGATGGCACCGGCAAGTACGTAATTCCCGGGCTCATTGATGCCCACGTCCACGTGGTGGCCTCCAGCGCCGATTTCCGTTCGCTGACATATACGCCGCCGTCGTACGTCTATGCCCAGACCGCGCGGATCATGGGCGCCATGCTGCGCCGCGGCTTCACCACCGTCCGGGACCTGTCCGGGGCCGATTTCGGACTGGCCCGCGCCCAAA
Source organism: Arthrobacter sp. (assembly GCA_036566705.1). Lineage (GTDB taxonomy): Bacteria > Actinomycetota > Actinomycetes > Actinomycetales > Micrococcaceae > Arthrobacter. Next base: position 1,032 of record DATCVX010000448.1, read on the forward strand.
GCGAAGGCCTGTTGGAAGGGCCCAAGCTCCACTTCTGCGGACACGCCCTGAGCCAGACCGGCGGCCACGGCGACATGCGCCTCCCGGGTGAGGACCATGACCCCAACAGCCGCGGCTGCTGTGGGATCGGAAAAGTGGCCGACGGCGTCGACGCCGTCCGGGCCGCCGCCCGCGACGAGATCCGCAAGGGAGCCCACCACATCAAGATCATGGCCTCCGGCGGCGTCTCGTCCCCGACGGACCGGATCGATTCCACCCAGTACTCCATGGACGAGATGCGCGCGGCGGTGGAGGAAGCCGAGGCCGCCAACCGCTACGTGGCGGCCCACGCGTATACGGCGCGGGCCATCAACCGTGCGCTTGAAGCCGGGGTCCGGTCGATCGAGCACGGAAACCTCCTTGACGAGGAAAGCCTGCGCCTGTTCCTGGAGAAGGACGCTTTCCTGGTGCCCACGCTGGTGACGTACTGGGCCCTGAAGGAGGAAGGCCGGGAGTTCGGGCTGACCGAGGAGATGTGGGCCAAGGTCGACTCCGTGCTGACCAGCGGGCTGGACGCGATCGCCCGTGCCCACGAGGCCGGCGTCAAGATGGCGTTCGGGTCGGACCTGCTCGGCGGCATGCACCGCCACCAGAATGAGCAGTTCCGCCTGCTGGGCAAGGTCCAGCCGGCCATCGACGCCATCCGTTCAGCCACCACGACGGCGGCACAGCTGCTGGGGCGCGAAGGCGGGATCGGCGTCGTGGCTCCGGGGGCGGACGCTGACCTGCTGCTGCTGTACGCCGACCCGCTCGCGGACATTGCGGTGCTGGCCGACATCGCCGACCACCTGGAAGTCCTGGTCCAGGACGGGGCCGTGATCAGCCAGCGTTAACCGCTTCCCTGTAGCATCTTGAGTATGCCCACTGCGCTCGATATGGCAGGTCCCATTCTGGAAATGCTGACCTGGTTATGCCTGCCTGCCGGGCTGATGCTCCTGGTGTACGCAGGGATCCTGCGGCGCTTTGTGAACCCCTGGACCGTGGCCGAGGGTGTGGTCTATTCGGATGCGAGCGGCACGGGCTTCAGGTGGTTTGACGATAAATACCGGATCCATCACGCGCCCATGTCGCCGCACGACATCAAGGACATGGCAGTGGGGGACACGCTTCCCATCTATTACCACCCCAAACGCCCCACCCAATGGCAGACCGCCGCGCCGGAAGCGGCCGGAAAGACCGCCGTTGTTGTGGGGCGTTTGCTCACCGGCGTCGGCACGGTGGCGCTCGTCGTCGGGTTCATCCTGCCCATGTTCTGAACCGGCGCCCGGGTCCTACGTGGCGAGAACCACCACGATGCCCAGCACTCCCAACGCCACCGCGGCTCCCGCAGTCCACAGGACGGCGGAGGTATCGGCGTCGACGGTTTCCTGCCTGATCCCGCGGGCGCTGGTGCTGTAGCGGCGGCGTTGCGTGAGGTAGATGGCGCCGGCAGCGGCGGCTGAGACGGCAAACAGCAGCAGGATGGGGAGCCCGTGATGGGGGAGCCAGCGCAGGAAAATCGCGCTGACCGTCACCAGCGCCATCATGGTCCGGCCCCACGCCAAGGTAGTCCGTTCGGGCTGGAGGCCGGGGTCCCCGTGCGGGCCGGGCACTGCCTGCCTGGTGCGGGCCACGGATCAGCGCCAGAGGATGAAGATGAGGACGACGGCGGCGGCCAGGGCCCCTGCCCCGGCCAGCAGCGGCACAATGAGCGGCAGCGGGAGCGGGGTTTTGTTGCGCATGCTCCGCTCCACCCGGATCCACCGCACCGCGGCACCCCCGCTCAGCAGCATGCCAAGAAGGAGCAGCAGGACAGCCAGGATTTTGCGGACGGGTTCGAGGAACAGGTCCGCAGTGAATGCCTCAATGGCGATGCCCCCGGCCAGGAGCGCAAGGGACGTCCTGATCCAGGCGAGGAAGGTCCGTTCATTGGCCAGCGTAAATCGTGGATCCGGCTCGGTGCCGCCTGGCAGCAGCCGCTCGGCGATTTTTCCGCGGTGCGGTGGCGCGGGATCGCCGGACGGTGGCTGGTTGGTGGACACGGGGACAGTTTAGCCGCTGGCCCGGCCGGGAATGCGCAGGCCTGCGGGGCGGTTGGGCCCTACATGCAGCGCATCGGATTCCTCTCTTTTGGCCACTGGGGCCCCGGCCAGGGCTCCCGGACCCGGACCGCGGGCGAGTCCCTGCTCCAGGGTATTGAGCTGGCGGTCGCCGCCGAGGAGCTCGGGATCGACGGCGCTTTCTTCCGCGTGCACCACTTCGCCCGGCAACAGGCGTCCCCGTTCCCGCTCCTGGCGGCCATTGCGGCCCGGACCAGCCGGATAGAGATGGGCACCGGCGTGATCGACATGAGGTACGAAAACCCGCTCTACATGGCCGAGGAAGCCGCGGCCACGGACCTGATCAGCGGCAGCAGGCTGCAGCTGGGCATCAGCCGCGGTTCACCCGAGCCGGCCCGGAACGGGGCGGCGGCTTTCGGCCACGTACCCGGCCCCGGGGAAACGGACGCGGACATGGCCCGCCGCCACACGGAGCTGTTCCGCCAGGCAATCAGCGGGGCAGGGGTGGCGGAGGCGGACCCGCGTTATGCCGGCGGAACCAGGGGACTTCTGCCCGTCCAGCCCCAGGCGCCGGGCCTGCAGGACCGCATCTGGTGGGGAGCCGGGAGCCGGAAGACCGCGGTCTGGGCGGCCGGCCTTGGAATGAACCTCATGAGTTCCACGCTGCTCACCGAGGACACCGGCGTTCCCTTCGACCAGCTGCAGGCGGAACAGATCCAGCTCTTCCGCGACGCATGGGCCGCTGCAGGACACAGCCACCAGCCGCGCGTGTCCGTCAGCCGCAGCATCCTGCCGATCGTGGATGACGAGGACAACAGGTACTTTGCGGGCAGTGCCCTGCGCGACAGCCGGGACCAGGTGGGTGTCATCGACGGCCTGACGGCACGGTTCGGGAAGACCTACGCCGGTTCCCCGGATATCCTTGCCGGGCAGCTGGCAGCCGACGCCGCTGTCCAGGCAGCGGACACGCTGTTGGTGACGGTACCCAACCAGCTGGGCGTCGACTTCAACGCCAAGATGCTGGGCAACATCGCCCGGTACATCGCACCCGCGGCCGGATGGAGCCCCGGCGGTTCCTGATCCGGCGCGGATTCCGCTGTGTGATCTGCCCGGGAGGGAATATCCTGAGAGGGTGCGGGCCATTGCAACCCGGATATCCTGACGGCCCAGAGAGGCTCCCATGTCTGACAAGCTCCATCTGTCGCCGGACGACGACTTCCCGGAAGATCTCTCGGTTGTGCCGGACCAGACCCTCCAGATCCTGGACAGCCAGGTCCAACGCCAGCTGGACTACGAATATGTGGTCGACGGTGAACCCAACCCGGAGACCGAATTCAGGCACTACGACCTCGATGAGGAATTCCAGGAACGCGACGCCCGCTGACCAGCGGGCCCCGTCGTCGACCCCGGACCCCGGCCGTGGCAGCCAGTGGCTAATAACCAGTAACCTTACTAAAATCCCCAGTGGAACCATCCACGGACGTCAGCCGTTATTCTTAATGCGGCTTGGGGGCTTAGCGTCCAATACAGCGTGACTGCGGAACGGTCATGACGGGAGAGAGAAATATGGCTCGCGCCGCTTTAGGCTTGACTGCATGATCCGGCTACGCCAGCTGGCCCAG
>DATCVX010000449.1:0-1930 GCA_036566705.1 Arthrobacter sp.
GATGCACCCTCAACATCCCCCGTCCGGCCAGCCGGGTCCATCCGGGCCGCAAGGACCACTTCCCGGCCAGGCGAACCCCAGTTGGATGGGCCATGTGCAGCCGGAGTACTACCGTCCGGTGCCCGGCAATTCAGGCGGCCCAGTGCATTCCGTGGTGTTGCCGCACGCCGGCGGCACCCAGGCCCCGGCCGCTCCCCGGACCCGTGCAGGCCTACTTGGCCTGATGATCGGCGGCGGGGCGCTGGCATTCCTGAGCCTGTTCCTGGTGGTTCCGTTCCTCCTGGCCAACACGGGCACCGGCGGATTCATTGTGGGATTCATCGCTTCGCTGGTCCCGTTGTCCGCGGTACTCCTGGCGGTCCACGTGATCGACCGGTGGGAGCCGGAACCCAAACGGCTGCTGTTCTTCGCCTTTACCTGGGGCGCCGCGGTCTCAATCGCCGTCACGCTCTTGGTCCAACCCTTTTTTGCACTCACTTTCCAGTTCTCTGCCGAAGCCGATTTCCAGACCTACATGGCAACGGTCCAGGCGCCGATCGTGGAGGAATTCGCCAAGTCGCTGGGACTGCTGCTGCTTCTGCTCATGGCGCGCCGGCATTTCGACGGGCCCGTGGACGGGGTGGTGTTCGCCTTCACGATTGCCGGCGGTTTCGCGTTCACGGAGAACATCCTCTATTTCGGCCGGGCCATTGCGGAGTCTGCCAGCCCCGCCACCGACCTCGCCCAGATCTTCCTCCTGCGCGGCGTGATGTCACCGTTCGCCCACGCCATCTTCACCGGGACCACCGGGCTCATCATGGGCTTCGCGGCACGGCGCTGGCACGCAGGCGCCTCCGTCGGGGCGTTCGTGGTGGGCCTGCTTCCGGCAATGTTCCTGCACAACCGGTGGAACAGCATGGGCCAGGGCTTCCTGGCGGACTACATCCTCATCCAGGTGCCCATTTTTGTGCTGTTCATTGGGGTGGTCATCCTGTTGCGCGTCGCGGAAAACCGGCTCACCCGCCAGCGGCTGCTCGAGTATGCGGCGGCGGGCTGGTTCACGCCTGCCGAAGTGGACCTGCTGGCCACGCCCGGCGGCAGGCGGACTGCCCTTCGCTGGGCTGCCGGTTATGGCCGCCGGCCGCAGATGAAGGCTTTCCTGAAGGCAGCCACGAACCTCGCCTTCACCCGGCAGCGCATCCTCAGCGGCAGGGACGTGGCGCTGCACCAGGCTGAAGAACGCGAACAGTTGCACCGGATCCTGGCGCTGCGGGCCGCCGTCGCAAGCTGACGGGACAGGCTGCCGGCACAAGGCACTGCCTGTCCCCGGCGGTGCGGCACCGCAGTGGTCCAACAGCAAAGGGGACGGCCTCCGCCAGATGGCGGAGGCCGTCCCCTTGTGTGCATGAAGCTGCGGACTAGGCGAGCAGCGAAGGCTTCAGCTGCTGCAGGCGTCCGAGGAGTCCGTTAATGAACGACGGCGACTCGTCAGTTGAGAGGACCTTGGCCAGCGCCACAGCCTCGCTGACAGCCACGCCGTCGGGTACGTCGTCGTTGTAGAGCAGTTCCCAGGTGCCGATGCGCAGGATGATCCGGTCCACGGAGGGCATGCGCTCCAGGGTCCAGCCCTGCGAATAGGTTTCCAGGAACTCGTCAATGGCGGTCTGCTGCGAGACTACGCCTTCGACGATTTCCAGGGTGTAGGGATTGACGATCTGGTCAGTCTTTTCCCGCCGCGCCCGCAGGACGTCAAAAGCGGAGACGGATCGCTGCTCAGCTTCGAAGAGAACGTCCAGTGCCCTGTTACGGGCCTTACCGCGTGCGCTCACTACTCGCTGACCCGGCCAAGGTAGCTGCCGTCGCGGGTGTCGACCTTGACCTTGGTGTTGTTCTCGACGAACAGCGGAACCTGGATCTCGTAGCCCGTTTCGAGGGTGGCGGGCTTGGTGCC
>DATCVX010000450.1:0-2571 GCA_036566705.1 Arthrobacter sp.
CGTTGGTGCGGACGGCATCGGTTGCCTGCTCGTTGACCAGCCAGACGTTCACGGCCTCCTGGGCGAGGATGTTTCCGGCGTCCGCGTACCGCTTGTAGCGCTCGTCCGGGTCCACGGTCTTGGCCGCTTCTGCCACGATCCGGTCATACTCAGCATTGCAGAAGTGGCTGAGGTTGTAGGACCCCGAGCAGGTGTAGTCGGCGGTGAGGAAGCCAACCGGATCGGCGATGTCGATCAGGCGGTTCCGCTGGCTGAGCAGCATGTCGTAGTTGCCGGCCAGGACCGCGGGCTCCGCCGCGGCGTATTCCTTGGCCTGGATGCTGACGGGGATCCCCACGGCCTTCAGGTTTTCCTGGATGACGGCTGCAACGTCGGCGAACTCCGCCCGCTCCACGATAGCGATGATCTCCAGCGGCCGGGCCGCGGTGTAGCCGGCGTCGGCCAGCAGCTTTTTGGCGGCATCCAGGTCCTGCTTCGGGGCTACCTGCTTGTCGCCGGCCCAGGGTTCTGAAGGTGCGAAGACGCCCTTGGCCGGGATGGCAGCACCCTCGTAGACGCTGGCGGCCAGCGACTCGAGGTCCAGTGCATCCCGGATGGCGGTGCGGACGTCCACGTTGTTCAGCGGTTCCCTCCCGTTGTTCAGGTACAGGGTGGCGGTGCGCGGCGAATCGGCCTTGTTGACCTTCACTCCGTCGGCGCTTTCCAGCGAGGCCAGGCTGGCCACGGGAATGGAGAGGGAAATGTCGGCCTCGCCGGTCTGGACCTGGGCGGCCCGGGTGGCGCCGTTGGTGATGAAACGCACTTCGGCGCCGGCGAGCTGAACGTCGCCGCCCCAGTAGTCCCCGTTCCGTTCCAGGGTCAGGGACTGCTGGGACACCTCGGACGTGGGGACAAACGGTCCCGTGCAGTTCCCGAAGGGATCCAGGTTCTCCCCGGCGTAGGCGGCCGGGGCGAGGATGCCCGCGTTGACGCTGGCCAGCCGGTAGGGGACCAGCGGGCTCTCGGTGGGGGTGGTCACCCGGACGGTGTTGGCATCCACGGCGGTCACGGCGCTGACCATCTTGCTGTTGAACGCGCGGGCCGGGACGGTGGCTGCCAGGACGTGGTTCAGGGCGCCGGCCACCGACTCGGCGGTCAGGGCTGTGCCGTCCTGGAATTTCACGCCGTCGCGGATGGTGAAGTCCCAGTCGAGCGGGCTGGACTGCGTCCATTCGGTGGCCAGCATGGGCACCACCTCGCCCTTGGCGGCGTCGTAGCTGGTCAGCGTCTCAAGGCAGCCGGACAGTGACAGGACGTAGGCGGCGTCGGACTCGAGCGCCCAGTTGGCCACGGGTGCGCGGAAGTTGTCCACCACAATCCGCTGGTTGGTGTCGGCGGTGGGGGTCGCAGTGCCCTGCTGGGCCTGCCCGCCGCTGAAGCCGCAGCCGCTGAGTGTCAGGAGGGCAGCAACGCCCAGGGTGATCCGGGATCGGTGGAATGGACGCACGAAAAAACCGCCTAGCAGGACCCGAGGGGGACGTCGGGTGAAAAATGGGGACTACTTAGGTTAGCCTTGCCTCCCCCAAAAGATGAATTCCGCACAGCCGGCCACCGTAATACTCGTGCTTGCAGTATTACGGTGGCCGTATGTGCCGGGCCGGGGTGGATCCCCGGCGTTTACTGCGTCACGGAAAGTCCGACGGCGTCAGTGGTCACCTTGCTGTGGGCGTTCCGGAACACCGCGCGGACCTGCAGCCCGTCCCCGTCCGCGGCCGCCGTGAACTCCAGCGTGGAGCGGTAGGTGCCCTCATCGGTCCGCCGGGTGGCAGGCCGGGTTTCCGTCGGCTGCCAGGTGGCGCCGCCGTCGGACGATGTTTCCCAGACGGCCACCGGCCCGGGTGTTCCCGTGGCGGTGGCACTGAAGGTGGCCTTCTTGCCCGGCTTCACGGCCACGGCCTTGGGCTGATTCCGGACCGCCGGCAGTTCCACGGTCTGATCGAACTCCGGCCAGCCGTCCACCCAGTTGATCTTCTGCACGCCCAGCGTGGGGAAGTAGGGGATCTCCTCGTTGGAGCCGTCGTAGTAGTGGAACGCAAGGTAATCGCCGAAGACCGACTGGCCGCCGGGACCGGTGATGGCCCCGTGCGAATCGAGGACCACCGACCCGCCGCCGCCGAACATATCGCGGCCGTCCTTGTCCAGGTACGGGCCCTTCACCGAGGCGGAGCGTCCAACGGCCACCTTGTAGGTGGAGTCGGCGCCGCGGCAGCAGGAGTCGAAGGAGACAAACAGGTAGTAGTAGCCGTCGTGCTCGGTGATGTACGGGGCCTCAATGGGGTTGCCGGGCATAAAGCGGTCGGCGATGTTCACGGTCCGGGACTGCCAGCCGTCCACCGGCTTGCCCGTGGGCCACTCGAGCGGGACCAGGAAGATCCCGTACCAGAACGATCCGATCGCCATGTAGGGGGTGCCGTCGGCATCCTCGATGATCCCGGCGTCGATCGCGTTGAATGTTTTACCGGGGTTGTTCGGATCCAGGCCCGTGGCCGGGGAGGACACCACCAGGCCCTGGTCCACCCATTCGTAGTCGGG
>DATCVX010000451.1:0-2043 GCA_036566705.1 Arthrobacter sp.
AGCTCCAGGACCACCGGGTCAACCTGGAAATCGACGGTGTGGGAATCAGTCTTGTGATGTGCGTGCGCCATAGTTACTTAAGCTTGGCAGAAACCAGAGCGTTGGCAGGCCAAAATCGGGTGAAGATCACGCCTATTCGTCCGTGCACTGGCAAAGTGCGTCATACGCAGTCCATCTTGATGTCATGTTCCGGTCATCAGGAACGGGCAAGAGTCGTTAGAGTGGACTTCATGGCCCATCCCGTACCGAGCGCTCCCGGCAGGAGGACAAACCCACCGTTGCCGTCGGCAATCGGTGCCCATGTCGCGCCCGCCCAGCATTCGGCCCCGGCCTCGCTGCCCACCGTCGAGGAAATTTCCGCCGGCGGCGTTGTGGTGGACACGTCCGACGGCGATCTCAAGGTTGCGATCATCGCCCGGCTTAACAGGGGCGGACGGCTGGAGTGGTGCCTTCCCAAGGGCCACCCGGAGGGCAAAGAGAACAACGAAGAGGCCGCCGTCCGCGAAATTGCCGAGGAAACAGGCATCGAAGGCGACATCCTGGCGCCGCTGGGCAGCATCGACTACTGGTTTACTGTCAGCGGACACCGCGTGCATAAGACGGTGCACCACTACCTGCTGCGTGCCACCGGCGGCGAGCTCACCATTGAGAACGATCCCGACCAGGAAGCCGTGGACGTGGCCTGGGTCCCCATCCAGGAGCTCGCACGGAAGCTTTCCTTTCCCAATGAGCGCCGCATTGCCGACCTCGCACGGGAAGTCCTGCCCGAACATCTTTGAGTGGCCCTGCAGCGCGCCTCACGGCCGTGGCTGCCTGCTGCGTTGCGGCATTAAGGGCGCCCGGGTGAGACGATGAAGTCGATGTCAGCTACCAACTTCCCTTCCGACAAAGCGCGCGGCGCCGCCGGTGAAACCCAGCCGGGCGCTGCCCAGCCCGGCGAAGCCCGTTCCAGTGCCATCATGGCCGCCGGAACGCTCGTATCGCGCTTCCTGGGCTTCGGCAAGACATGGATGCTCGGGGCTGCCTTGGGGCTGAGCTCCACGGTCAATGACACGTTCATCAACGCCAACAACCTGCCCAACCTAATCTTCCTCCTGGTGGCCGGCGGTGTGTTCAACGCTGTTCTGGTCCCGCAGATCATCAAGGCCAGCAAGGCGCCTGACAGGGGAGCGGACTACATCAGCCGCCTCCTCACTCTTGCCGTCCTGCTGCTCCTGGGCCTGACGGCCCTGGTCACCCTGGCTGCGCCCGGGATTATCGACCTGACCACCCAGGGATACTCTCCGCAGCAAAAGGCGCTGGCCATTGCCTTCGCGTTCTGGTGCCTGCCGCAGATCTTCTTCTACGGCCTCTATGCCCTCCTGACCCAGGTGCTGAACGCCAACGGAGCCTTCGGCCCGGCGATGTGGGCCCCCATCCTGAACAACCTCGTGGCCATCGGCGGCCTGGGGATGTTCATCTGGATCTACGGCGCCAACGAGATCAATCCGCACACCCTGGACAACTGGGGCCCGTCGCAGACGCTCTTCGTGGCCGGTTTCTCCACCATCGGCGTGGTGGCCCAGACGGCCATCCTGCTCATTCCGGTGTTCCGGCTCAAACTCGGGCTCCGCCCCCGGTTCGGGTGGCGCGGGGTGGGACTCGGCCAGGCAGCGAAGCTGAGCGTCTGGACCCTGCTGACCGCCGCCGTCGGACAGCTTGCCTTCCTTTACGTCATGAGGATCGCCACCATCCCGGGCGCGGAACGCCTCCGCCTGGAGCAGGCAGGCGATCCCGCAGCCGATTTCCTGCCCGGAAACGCCGTGCTGGAAGTGGCCAGCCAGCTGTATCTGCTGCCGCACTCGATTATTGCGCTGTCGCTGGCCACGGTCCTCTTCAACCGGATGACCCGGGCCTCGCAGGACGGCAACAAAGCCGAACTCCGCGATGCCCTATCCCACGGCCTCCGCACCATGGCCGTTGCCACCGTCTTTGGTGCCCTTGCCCTGTTTGCGCTGGCCGGACCGCTGGGCATGTTCTTCTCCGGCGGCGACAAGCAGGACG
>DATCVX010000452.1:0-8392 GCA_036566705.1 Arthrobacter sp.
CGGGAAGATCACCATCCACAACACCTCGTATGGCACCGTCCAGGTGGTGGTGGACGTCATGGGTTACGTCATCGGCTGACCGGGGTTCTGCCCAGCTACCTGCTCCTGCACCGTGAACGTCTGTTCGATGAACTTCAGCAGCGGCCGCGAGTTCAGGCAGATCAGGTACACCACCAGCCCGGCAATGAAGATCAGCAGCCCCGCGGTGGTTGCCGTGAGCAGGAACGCCGTGACGAAGAGGATCCCGGCGTTGCCCAGTGACACCCGTTTCTGCGCCCCCAGGCAATACAGCGAGAGACGGTAGAGGTCCCGGGTCCGGAACGTGAACCGGGACAGCAGCAGCATCGCCGTCACGCCCGCCGTCGCCACCAGGAGCCCCAGCCCCAGCAGCCCCACCCGGGCGGCTGACGGGGCGGGGCTCCCGGCGTCGAACGTTCCGGGCAACAGCAAAAGATTGACGACGACGACGCCCAGCACAGCGACGTACGGCACCCACACCGCAAGCGCCTGGCCGAAGTTGGCCCGGTAGCCGCTGACAAAGTCCCGGAACACCCCGGTGTCCTCCCCCGCCAGCAACCGGTTGAACGCGTACGCCGCGGCCACAAGAGACGGTCCCACCGGAATGAAGGACACCAACACGAATACCACGGCCAGCAGGGCGGAACCGGCGGTCAAGGCAACGAACAGAGGCGCCAGCACCAGCAGGATGTTGGCGAGCACCAGCAGCACGTCCGCCACCATGACCCCATAAACCGCTCCGGCCGCCCTGAACAGCGGACCGGAGCCGTACTCCGCCTTCTTCTGCGCCACGTGGTGCCTTACTTTTTGCTGTCGTACGCCTTGTATGCCTTGTTGGCCAACTCTACGTACTTGGACTGGCCCTTGGCGTCGAGCTCCTTCACGTAGGCGTCGAACTCGCTGAGGCTCCGCTGGCCGGTGATGAACTTCAGGGTGTTCTGCTTGACGTGGTCCTTCAACGGGGTGAGCACCAGGGTGGCCTGCTCGCGGTCCACGTCGCTGAACGGCACGGGCGGCGCAACCGGCTTGGGCTTCTTGGACTTCATGGCCTTCTGGAACGCCAGCTCCTCCTCGTTGAACGTCGAGTTCAGCAGTTCGGTGGTTCCGCCGTAGGCGAAGTTGCCACCGGAGAAGCCGTACTCCATGCGGAGGTCCTTGGTGCCGGCCGGGTTCAGGCCCTGGAAGTTGATGTCCTTGGCCAGGACCCGCTTGCTGCCCTCCTTCGTGTACGTGGTGCCCTCCACGCCCCACTTGGAGAACTCCTGCCCGGCGTCGCTGTAGAACAGCCAGTCGATGAACTGGATCAGCGCCACGAAACTGTCCTTGTCCTTCACGGACGAGTTCAGCATGATGCCGTTCTCCAGCCGCGAGCCGCCGATGATCTCGCCGGCCGGGCCGCCGGGCACCGTAATCTTGCCCACCGCGAAGTTGCCTTTGCCCAGGGACTGTTCCATGGACGTGCGGTAGGTGATGATGTTCTGCGAGTTCGCGCTGATCACAAACGACTTGCCGGAAACGAACTTCTGGATGGCCGAATCGTCGGTCTGGGTGAAGCTCTCCGGGTCCATCAGGCCTTCGGACACGAGCGAGTTGAAGTACTCCAGGAGTTCCTTGAACTCCTGGGTGCCGGCGCCGAACTCGAACTCCTTCCTGGATTCGTCGAAGTTCAGGCCGTCCACCAGGCCCCAGCCGGCCACGGTGCCGAACGCGTTGCCTGCGATGTTCAGCACGCTGTTGCCGTTGAATCGGTCGGAGAAAGGCACGACGTCGGGATAGGCCTTTTTGAGCGACCGCAGCACGTCGCGGAACTCATCCCAGGTCTTGGGCTCCTTAATGCCTTCCTTCGCCAGGATGTCCTTGCGGAACGCCAGCGAGTAGTCCGGCCACAGTTCCTCGTGCAGGCCCGGCAGGACGTAGTACTTGCCGTCCTCCTGCGTGAGTCCGGCGATCTCCGGCTCCAGCTTCCATTTCTTGACCTTGTCCTGGAAGTGCGGCATCAGGTCCACGTAGTCGCTGACCGGCAGCACGGCCCCGGAGGAGACGAAGGCCGATTCCTGGCCGGGGTAGGTCTTGGCGATGATCTCCGGGGCGTTGCCGGAGCTGATGAGGAGGCTGCGCTTCTGCTCGTAGTCGCTGCCCGGAACCACCGTGGTTTCGAGCGTGACGTTGTTCTCGCTCGCCATCTTGGTGAACAGCAGCCAGTCCTTCTTGTACGGGTAGGTGGGCTGGTCGCTGAAGAGGAAGCTGAACGTCAGCGGCGCCGTCGCCTTGAACGTGTCCCCCAGCCCGAAGCTGTCCATGGCGCCGGTGCGGGCCTTGGAGGTGTCAATTTTGCTGCCGGAATCTGAATCACAGCCGGCAACCACCAGGCCGAAGGCTGCGAGCGCTGACAGGCCGAGGAATTCTCGTCTGCGGATCATGGGCTTTCCTTTCATAAGGGTTACTCCTTGACGGAGCCGAGCATGACGCCCGAAAAGAAGTACTTCTGGACGAACGGGTAGATGCACAGGATGGGGATGACGGTCAGGACGATGGTGACCGACTGGATGTTGGCGGCGATCTGGCCCACGTTTTCCGCGGTGCCGCCCGCGGAGCCGGCCGTGGTGACGCCGGCGATCATGTTGCGCAGGTAGATGGTGACCGGGAACAGCTCGGGCCTGTCCAGGTAGAGGAAGGCCTGGAACCAGGAGTTCCAGTTGGCCACGGCGTAAAACAGCACCATGGTGGCCACGATCGCCTTGCTCAGCGGCAGCACCACCTTGAACAGCACGCCGTACTGGGTGAGGCCGTCAATGGCGGCCGCTTCCTCCAGTTCGCGCGGCATGTTCTCGAAGAAGGACTTCATGATCAGCAGGTTGAAGACGCTGATGGCGTTGGGCAGGACAACGGCCCAGATCGAGTCGCGCATACCCAGCGAGCTGATGAGCACATAGTTGGGGATCAGGCCGCCGTTGAAAAACATGGTGAACACCGCAATGCCGATGAACACTCCGCGGCCTTTGAGGTCCTTCTTGGCGATGGCATAGGCGAACGACGTGGTCAGCACCATGGAGATGGCTGTGGCCACCACCGTGTAGAGGACCGTGTTGCCGTAGTTGTTCCAGAACGTGGAGTCGGCGAGGATCAGCTTGTACGTCTCCACGTTGAAGCCCAGCGGAAACAGGTTCACCTGCCCGGCGTTGATGAACCCTTCGCTGGAGAAGGACTGCGCCACGATGTTCAGGAACGGGTACACCGTCAGGAACACCACCACCAGCAGGAACGCCAGGTTGACCACCCGGAACACGCGCATGCCCCGGGAGACTTTCATGTCCTTGACCAGGACGCCGGTTTCTTTCCTGGCTGCTTTCGAAGCCGGCCGTTTCTGGAGTGTTCCAGTCATTGCAGTCCCTTTCACCACAGGCTCGTTCCGGCGAGGCGCTTGGAGATGGCGTTCGCGGAGAGGATCAGCGTCAGGCCGATGACGGATTCGAACATCCCGATCGCGGCCGCGTAGCTGAAGTTGGACGACTCCAGGCCCACCCGGTACAGGTAGGTGGAGATGACATCGGAGGTTTCGTAGTTCAGCGGGTTGTAGATCAGCAGGATCTTCTCGAAGCCCACGGCCATGAACGTGCCGATGTTCAGGATCAGGAGCGTGATGATGGTGGGCCGGATGGCCGGCAGCGTCACGTGCCAGGTCTGCTGCCAGCGGTTGGCGCCGTCGATCCGTGCCGCCTCATACAGCGACTCATCCACCCGGGTCAGCGCGGCAAGGTAGAGGATGGCGCCCCAGCCCATGGTCTGCCACACCTCGGAGCTGATGTACATGGGCCGGAACCAGGCGGCGTCCTGGGTGAAGTTCACCGTGGTGCCGAACACCGTGTTGGCGATCTGGTTCACCGTGCCGGTCATGGAGAAGTTATGCAGGATCATGCCGGCGATGATCACCACGGACATAAAGTGCGGCAGGTACGCCACGGTCTGGACGAACTTCTTGAACTTCTGCGAGCGCAGTTCGTTCAGCATCAGCGCGAAGATGATGGGCATCGGGAAGCAAAACAGCAGCGTCAGCACGCCCAGGACAATGGTGTTCTGGAACGCCTGCCAGAAGCTGGGGTCGTTGATGAACAGGGTGACGTACTTCAGCCCCACCCACTTCTCGCCGAAGATGCTGCCGCCGGGCTGGAACTGACGGAACGCAATCACGTTCCCGGCCATCGGCAAGTAACGGAACACCGCGAAGTACAGCAGCGGCAGCGCCACCAGGGTGTACAGGCGCCAGTCCCGCTTCAGCGCGAGCCTCCAGCCGTTGGGCTTGTTCCGCGGCTTGTCCTTGGTGCCGGGCGGGTCCGCGGTGACCGCCTCGGGAGGTACTTCCAGTCGCATGGCCATGGTATTTCCTCCTATCGGGCGGATTCGGTGGGGACGGTTTCTTCTTCCAGGACGAGGACGCCGTTGGCGGCGAGCTCCACGTTTCCCCGGAGCTGCGTGCCGGTCAGGCGGTCGGTGCCGCCGGCCTTCACATCCACGCTGACGGGGGCGTCGTTGTGGTTCAGGACCAGCACGTAGCTGCGTCCGCTGCCGGTACGACGGCGGACCTGCACTCCCGGCGGCGCGTCCAGTTCCGGACGGATCCCCGCAGCCGCGCGTTCGGCGGCGAGCAACTCCTCCAGGAAGGTGCTGTCCACCCGGGCGGACAGGTAGACGGCGGTGCCCTGGCCGAACCTGTTGCGGGTGACGGCGGGTGAGCCGGCGAGCCGGCCCGACGCGTAGCTGGCGAGGACGTCAGCTGTTTCGGTGTGCAGGTGCTCAGTCCAGTAACTGGCTGAGGCCGTGCCGCCGTCGGCCGTTGAAAGTTTGACTTCCTCCCCTTCTCCGGCAAGGGGATGCAGTTCCTCGCTCCAGGCGCCCAGCACGTTCCGGAGCGCCCCGGGGTAGCCGCCCAGGCGGATGGTGTTGTCCGGGTCCACGATGCCGGAGAGGTAGCTGGCCACCAGCCGGCCGCCGTCGGACACGTAGTCCTCGAACCTCTGCGCGGCTTCATCGGTGAGCAGGTACGACGCCGGCAGGACCACCAGGGCGTACTGGCTGAGATCGGACTTGGTGTCCACGAAGTCCACCGGGATGTTGGCGTCGAAGAACGGCCTGTAGAGGCGGAGGACTTCCTGGGCGTAGCTTAGGTCCGAGCGCGGCGAGTTGCCCAGCTCCAGCGCCCACCAGCAGTCCCAGTCGAAGACCAGGGCCACCTTGGCGGCGGAGCGGGTTCCGGTGATGCCGCCGAGGCCCTTGAGTTCCTGGCCGAGCTGGCAGACTTCGCGGAAGACGCGGGTGTTGGGGCCGGCGTGGTTGACCATGCCGGAGTGGTAGCGCTCGGTGCCGCCCCTGGCCTGGCGCCACTGGAAGAACAGGATGGAATCCGCGCCCTGTGCGATGGCCTGGTAGGAGCCGAGCCGCATCTTGCCGGGGAGCTTGGAGACGTTTACGGACCACTGGCTGACGGCGGCGGTGGCCTGCTCCATGACCAGCCACGGCTGGCCCTTCTTCAGTGAACGCATGAGGTCGAAGTTGAGGGCGGCCGCCACATGGGCGTCGGCTTCGCGCGGATCCGGGTAGATGTCCAGCGCGGCGGCGTCCTCCTCCGCGGCCCAGGCCCAGTAGTCGTTGTTTTTGTAAAAGCGCATGAAGTTGGTGACCACCGGCAGGTCCGGGGTGTGCCGGCGCAGGATGTCCCGTTCGGCCTTGTAGTGCTCCAGCATGCTGTCCGAGGTGAAGCGGTGGTAGTCCAGGCGGCGCGACGGGTTGGACCACGTCCGGGGCTGGGCGGGGGCGTTGACCTGGGCCCAGTCCGAGTAGACCTGGCCCCAGACGTCGGTGCTCCAGGCCTTGTTGAGTTCGTCCAGGCCGGCGTATTTCTGCTGTAGCCATTCGCGAAAGGCACGGTCTGCGTGCGGGCCGTAGGAGACGGGGCCGTATTCGTTGTTCACGTGCCACATGCAGAGGGCGGGGTGGCTGGCGTAGTGCTCCCCCATCTTCTCCGCCATGGCCAGGGACTTTTCCCGGTAGGCGGGGTGGGAGACGTCGAAGTGCTGGCGGGAGCCGAAGCCGAAGGTGGTGCCGTCCGCCAGGACCGGGAGGATGTCCGGGTGCTGCGCGATCAGCCAGGCGGGCGGCACGGCGTCCGGGGTGGCCAGGTCCACGCCGATGCCGTTGGCGTGCATCAGGTCCATCACGTCATCGAGCCAGCCGAAGTCGTACACGCCGTCGGCGGTTTCGAGGCGGCTCCAGGAGAAGACGGCCAGCGTGACCAGGTTGACGCCGGCCTCCTTCATGAGGCGGACGTCCTCCCGCCAGACCTCGCGCGGCCACTGTTCCGGGTTGTAGTCGCCGCCGTAGGCGATGCCGCCCAGGCGTTCGTGCAGGCCTTTCAGGCGGTCTTCGGCAGTGCTGGTGTACGGCTCGCTGGTCATCGTTGTCCTTTGGTTGGCACGTCGGCCGCGTGGTTCCCCAACCGTGCGACCTGCATCACACGTAGAAACTATCGTAAACTTTACGCAATAACAACACCCCTCGAAAAGGAACCTCACTCCCACTATTGTTGGGCACCTCACCGCTCTGAGAGGCGCGAACATACACTTAAGGCCCCTGACGGCAGCGCGACAACGGACCTGGAGCCGCCGATGCACTTGTTGTTTCCGATGAATCTTGGAAACTATCGGATCTACATCAGGGAGCCAACCCCGCCCACCTGCTAAAGTTGTGTTGAAATTCCAACACAACTTGTTTGCATTGCCACTACAGCCCCGGGGAGCACCATGGACCTGTCACCGTCTTTCAAGGCCTACGACGTGAGGGGCCTCGTTGGCATCTCCATCACGGCACAAAGCGCCGAAGCCGTGGGCGCCGCGTTCGTCGACGTCCTGGGCCTGGCCGGCCAGACCATCGCCTGCGGCGGCGACATGCGCCCGTCCTCGCCCGAATTCAGCCGCGCCTTCGCAGCCGGCGCGGCGCGGCGCGGGGCGTCGGTCCTGGAACTCGGCCTGATCTCCACGGACGAGCTCTATTACGCGTGCGGCTCCCGGGACATGGCGGGGGCCATTTTCACCGCCAGCCACAACCCCGCCGAATACAACGGCATCAAGATGGCCAAAGCCGGCGCCGTGCCGGTTTCCTCCGAAACCGGTCTCGACGCCATCAGGGACCTGGCCCAGCAATACCTTGACAACGGGATCCCCACGGACCGGGTCGAGGGCAACATCTCACAGCAGGACGTCCTAGCCGGCTATGCCGAAAAACTCCGCTCGCTGGTACCCCTGGACGGAATCCGGCCGCTCAAAGTGGTGGTGGATGCGGGCAACGGCATGGCAGGCCTGACAGTACCGGCAGTCCTGGGCGACCAGTTCCACCCTGCCCTGCCCCTCACGGTGGTTCCGCTCTACTTCGAACTCGACGGAACGTTCCCGAACCACGCCGCCAACCCCCTGGAACCTGAGAACCTCCGTGACCTGCAGGCCGCCGTCGTTGCCCACAAGGCGGATCTGGGGCTGGCGTTCGACGGCGACGCCGACCGCTGCTTTGTGGTGGACGAGACCGGACAGCCGCTGACGCCGTCGGCCATCACCGCGCTGATCGCGGTCCGCGAGATCCGGCGCGCCCAGGCCGCCGGGGAAGCGGAGCCGGTCATCATCCATAACCTGATAACGTCCCGCGCGGTGCCGGAAATTGTTGCCACTGCCGGTGGGCGGCCCGTGCGGACCCGGGTGGGGCACTCGTTCATCAAGGCCCGGATGGCCGAGGAAGGGGCCGTGTTCGGCGGCGAGCACTCCGCGCACTACTACTTCCGCGACTTCTACAACGCGGACACGGGCATGCTGGCAGCCATGCACGTCCTGGCGGCCCTCGGCGAACAACACGGTCCGTTGTCGGAGCTGGCCCGCGAACTTGAGCCGTACACCGCCAGCGGGGAGATCAACTCCTCCGTGGAGGGCGTGGCGGCCGCGGTTGCGCAGGTCAAGGCCAGCTACGAAAACGCGGGCACCATTGACGAACTCGACGGGCTCAGCGTGATCGATGAGGCCGGAAACTGGTGGTTCAACCTGCGGCCTTCCAACACAGAGGAGCTGCTGCGGCTCAACGTCGAAGCCTCGGACGCGGCCACCATGCAGCAGGTACGGGACGCGGTTCTGGAACAGATCAGGCGCTAAGAGCGGCGCCGGCGCCCAAATCGCGGGAACGGTGCCGGGTCGCTGGAACGCCCCTGTGTGTCAGGCTGTTGTGTGACAGGTTCCCTGTTGCTGGAGTCGGTGCTCAGAGCGGGGAAAGGTCCACCATGGATTTCGTTATGCCTGTCCGTGTTTCGAACCGGAAGCACTTCACTACCGACCAGAAACACGCG
>DATCVX010000453.1:0-4993 GCA_036566705.1 Arthrobacter sp.
GCCGGTGACACCGCTCCCATTGCTCCAGCGCATTTGGAATTCCTGAACGACGCACTGGCGCCCCGCGCCCGCGCGTAGGGTCCGCTAGTCGGGTCTGTACGTCCCCGGCCTATGCCGCGGACGTTTCCAGCAGCCACGCCATGGCATCGTCCCGGGACGTGAAGAAACGCGTGGGGCAGGGCGGGACGTGCAGGCTGAGGAAGAAGTTGGCGAGCACCCGGTCAACCGGGCTGGAGCCCAGCAGCGCAATCCGTGAGGCCGCACAGGGGATGGAGAAAACGGCCCGGGCCTGGCGGCTCACGGACTCGGTGGTGGCCATGTCAACGAGCATCGGATACTCACTGCCGTCGGCAACAACGTTTACTGCTGCCATGGCCTCCTGGGCATCGACTTCCTCGATCCGGACACTGCGGTTCCACACCAGATGGATGTATCTGCCGTTGTCCAGGTCAACCGTGCCTTTGCCGCCTTTAACCGTGATCGGTTCCACTGCTGCCCCCAGGAGTCTCAGTTGAGCACATACTAGCCCTCAGCGCGGCAACGGTCACAAAAATCGCAGATTGAAAGGCCGGTGCGCCAGACTGTTTCCGTGAGCAACAAACCCCGGACCGGCCTGGCGGTGGCAGGCCTGAGCCTCGGCACCGCGCTGAACCCGCTGAATTCCTCGATGATCGCCGTCGCACTGGTGGTCCTGCGCGCGGACTTCGGGCTCGACGTCGCCACCGTCACCTGGGTGATCACATCCTTCTACCTCGCGTCCGCGGCCGGTCAGCCCCTGATGGGCAGGCTGGCGGACCGGTTCGGCCCACGGCGGATGTTCATGCTGGGCATGGGGACCGTGGCCGTCACGTGCGCGCTCGCTCCGTTCTCGCCCAATTTCGCGCTGCTCTGCGTTGCCCGTGCCGTGATGGCGCTGGGTACCGCCACCGCCTACCCCAGCGCGGTGGTAATGATCGGGGCAATCAGCCAGCGCGCGGGGACCGAATCCTCGCGGCCGCTCGGCCGGATCCAGATGGCAAACACCTCCGCCGCGGCGGTGGGGCCAGTGGCGGGCGGCCTGCTGGTGGGCCAGGTGGGCTGGGAGGCATTGTTCCTGGTCAACGTCCCGCTGGCGCTCGCAGCCCTCTTCATCGTGCGGAAGGTGGCACCGGCCGACGGCGTCAGCGAACGGGGAAGCCTGGCCCAGCTGGTCAAGGATTCGGACATTCCCGGGATTGCGGGCTTCGTCGGTTCGCTCCTGCTGGTCATGATGGCGCTGCTGGACGTAGCCCCGGGCTACCGCTGGTGGATGCTCGGCGCCGGGACAGCCATCGCGGCGCTGTTTGTGTGGCGTGAACTCCGCTTCAACCCGCCGTTCCTGGACCTGCGGCTGCTCGGCCGGAACCGGCCCCTGATGCTGATCTACCTGGGGTTCGCCGTGTTCAGCAGCGTGTACTACTTTGTGTTTTTCGGCCTGCCGCAGCTGCTGCAGGAAGCCGGCGGCTATGACCCCGCGCTGGTGGGGCTGCTGATGCTGCCCCTGGCCGCGACGTCGGTGCTGGCCACTCCGTGGGCTGTCCGGGCCATGGGCAAATTCGGCGTCCGGCACGTGCTGATTGCCGGCGTCGTGCTTCTTACCCTGGTGGCCGCACTGATGTGGATGCTCACCGGATCGCTGGCCATTCCGCTGGTCTTGGCGCTCACCACCCTCATGGGCATCCCGTACGGGACGGTGGGGATCGCGTCCAACCAGGGCATGTTCCTCTCCGTCAGGCCGCAGGAGCGCGGGGTGGCGGCCGGGATCTACCAGACCTGCCGCTACGTGGGCGCCATTACCGCAACCGTGCTCATCGGCGTATTCGCCGGCGGCGGGGTGGACCAGGCCAGCTGGGGACTCATGGTGATTGCCATGCTGGTGCTCAGCGCCGTCGCCTTTGGCGTAACCCTGCTGTGGCGCCAGCGGGCGGATTAGCGTTCGCGCCTATAGCCGCGTTCTAATCCCGGCGGTGCTGCGGGGACCCACTCGATTCGCGCGGAATCAGCGTGGGCATGGACTTACGGATCTGCGGTTCCTTGCCGGGGTTCACGATGAGGTCGATCGCATTGCCGGCAATCTGGTCCAGCGGCACCCGCACCGAGGTCAGGGGAGTGGCGAGCCGGGACGACAGGGGTATGTCGTTGTAACCCACCAAGGCCAGGTCCCGTCCCACAATGGCCTGGCACCGGTGCGCGGCCGCGATGATGCCCATGGCCAGGTTGTCGTTGGCGGCGAAAATAGCGGTGGGGCGCGGGCCGTCGCCGCTCAGTAGGGTTTCCCCGGCCGCGAACCCGTTTTCGATGCCGTAGCCGGCGGCAACCAGCCACTCGTTCCGTGGCGTGATGCCCGCTTCCTTCATTGCCCTCCGCGCGCCCGCGAGACGGGCCGTCCCGGTGGAGGTGAAGGACGGACCGGTGACCACCGCGATGTCGCGGTGGCCAAGATCGATAAGGTGACGCGTAGCCAAGTAGCCTCCCACTTCGTCGTCGCCGAGCGCTGACGGGCTCACGCCGTCGGTACGCAGCACCAGCGCGTGCGCCACCTTCCGTTGCCGCAGCCGTTTGGGCAGCTCGTCGTCGAGCCTTGCCGTTGCAAGGATGAGTCCGTCAACATTGCGGTCCAGCAGCGTCTCCGCGGCGCGGCGCTCGTCGTGGGGGTCGTCCCCGCTGGTTGCCACCATGGCGAAATAACCTCGGTCCGAGGCCGCGCGCTCCAGCTCTTCAAACATCAGCGCCATGACGGTGTCACTGAGGCGCGGGACCAGCACCCCGAGGGTCCGGGTCTCGCCACGGCGCAGGCTCGACGCAAAGGAGTTCCGGCGGTAGCCAAGTTCTTCCGCAACCTTCCGCACGTGCTCTGCCGCTGCGGAGCGCGAGGCTGTGCCCCGTTCGTCAAGTGCACGGCTGGCGGTGGACAGGCTTACTCCGCTGGCGGCGGCAACGTCCCGCAGCGTAACGGTGGTGCCTGGTGCGACCGGTTCCATGTGGGGTCTCCTCTTCGCGATTGTCCTAGGAGACACTCTATTTCCTCCCTCTTTCACAACTGGCCCTTGACAGTGAGCTGAAACACGCCGCACAATGAAAACGTTCCCGCAAACGTTCTCACATTAGCGGAGCAGACGACCAACAAGACAGAGGAAGCTCTCATGACCATCGATCTCCGCGGGCTGGTTCCCGCTCCCGTAACGCCGTTCACCCGCGATGGAAGCGTCGACGTCGACGCGATCCACCGTCTGGGCGGCTGGCTCGCCAGCGTTGACGGCGTCAAAGGCCTGGTTGTCCTGGGCCACGCCGGCGAAGGCACCTTCCTGACCCAGGACGAGCAGGCGCTCGTCATCCGCGAATTCAAGAACGCGGTCAACGGCGAGATCCCGATCATCGCCGGCATCACCGGCGAGGGCAACACCGTCGCGGCCCTCGAAGCCAAGCGTGCAGTCGAGGCCGGCGCCGAGGCCGGCCTGGTCTACCCTTCGCACGGCTGGCTCCGCTTCGGCTATCAGAAGGGCGCGCCCCAGACGCGTTACAAGGAAATCTACGAAACGTCCGGCCTGCCGCTGATCCTGTTCCAGTACCCGGACGCCACCAAGGCAACCTACGACCTGGAGACGCAACTGGACATCGCCGGGCAGGAGGGCGTCTTCGCCACCAAGAACGGCGTCCGCAACATGAAGCGCTGGGACACCGAAATCCCCGTCCTGCGGGCAACCTACCCGGACCTGCAGATTCTGACCTGCCACGACGAGTACCTGCTGCACACCATGTTTGACGTCGACGGCGCACTGGTTGGCTATGGCGGACTCGCACCCGAGCCCCTGGTGGAACTGATCGCCGCCGGCAAGGCGAAGGACTACGCGGCTGCCCGCGCGATCCACGACCGCCTGCTGCCGGTCACAAAGAACGTCTACCACCGCGGTTCGCACATGGAAGGCACTGTTGCACTCAAGGAAGGCCTCGTAGCCCGCGGCATCCTGGAACACGCCACGGTCCGCCCGCCGCTGCTGCCGCTCGCCGAAGGCGCCGGGGCAGAAATCGCGCTGGCCCTCCAGTCCGCCAACCTCGGCAGCGTCACTGTCCCTGCCTGACCAGCACTGCCTGATCCGCCCGGCCGCGTGGTTCGGTTTCCCCGAGCAGCCCGACGCGATCCGCACCTCCCTGGATGGCGGGCGCTTCCCGCCATCCAAGGACCCCCAATGCTTTATTCTCCAATTAGGTCAACGACGACCACAGCTCTGTTGCTGTAGAAGGAGGACTCGCCATGCGCGAGCCGAATACCACCACCGCCTCTTCGCAGGCTCACCGAGGACAGACCGCTACGCACGAGAACAACCCGGCCCCGGCTTCGCCGGCAAAGCGACGGACCTTCCTTGGCTACCTTGGCCTCATGGGCCCGGCCTTTGTGGTCGGGGCATGGCAGTTCGGGCCTGGCAACCTGACCACGGCCGTCCAAGCCGGCAGCGGATACCAGTACGCGCTCGTCTGGGTGATCGCCGTATCCACCATCCTGATGATTTTCTTTACCGACATGAGCGTCCGGCTCGGCATTGCCACGCCGACGTCGTTGATCACCTCCATCAAGGACCACCTGGGAAAGCCGGTGGCCACCCTCGCAGGCTTCGGGGTCTTCGGGATCACCCTGATGTTCTCGGTGGGCAACGCCGTGGGCTCAGGCCTCGGGTTGTCGATGGTCTTTGGCGGCTCTCCGGTGATCTGGACGGTTGTCTGTACCGCCGCCGTCGCCTTTGTCCTGGCCTTCCGGAACGTCTACGGAATCGTGGAAAAGGCCCTGTTGGTGATCGTGGCACTGATGGCGGTCGCGTTCGTTGCCAGCGCCGTCGTAGCCCAGCCGGACTGGTACCGGTCCCTGGAGGGTTTGGCCCCCACCATGCCCGCAGGCAGCGAAATCCTGGTGGTTGCCCTGGTGGGTACCAACTTCTCCATCAACGCAGCCTTCTACACGTCCTACGGCATCAAGGAAAAC
>DATCVX010000454.1:0-3187 GCA_036566705.1 Arthrobacter sp.
GCCATAACTTCCTCGAAGCTCTGCGTCGGAACTAATTGCCAAACTGGTGCTGGTCCCGGTCGTCAGGAGGCGGGTTCAGCACACTGCGCCGCCATGGGTGGTTACGCCCTCTTACGAAATGAGCCACCACTGGAGGAAAGAGGGGACCTGTTCGCGATCTGCACCCCGCGTACACGGCGCCAGTAGAACGCCTACCTAACGTTTACCCAACTACGCGTTCGACCATCAGGCTGCGGTGGTGAAGGTCTAGCGTCGGCGCCTTCGCATGGGACTCGCACAACGTTTCAGCGCTAGAGGCGACACCGGGGGCTCGATCTAGGGCATGGGACCCTCGTCCAGGGATTCGCCTACCTCGATCTTTTCTGCGGTCGTCTTGTACGCATGGGTGATGTAGTCCTCAAGATCTGTGGCTGCAACACGCCAGAGCCCGCGGTTATCTTGCCTGGATTCCGGCCGTGAGGATCGTGCGTTCTGGCATAAACCGCCTGCGTAACTGCCACTTTTCTCGAGTGTGCGAGGGGTGACGACTGTGGAAGATGGGACACGTTGCCGGGCACCGCCTGGGGGAGGTTCCTGCCGCATCGGCCAAGCGCGCCAATCGAAGCGAGTTTCAAAGGAGGACCGGCCACGGGTCGATTTTGACCAATCACAGTGACAAGCATTTGCCTGATTCTAGTCCGGGTGGTCCCGGCCGGCCTCCCACCCGCGAAGCCGAGACTCCGCTTCACAGTTACCCTTTGATCAGCTCACCTCCGGGCAGCGCATCGGCAATCTTCCCCGGGGCCCGTTCGCCGATGAGCGGCCATACGACGTCCTGTTCTCCGACCTGGAGGGCGACACCCTGCGGCGGTGTCGTGAACAGGGCTTGCCCGTCCGGACGGCCCGCTTTCGGGTTGTCGACCGTCGTGTCGGTTCCTTCTCTGGGCGTGCCGTCCCAGGCGGGCACCAGGTACGCGACGGCCGAGGCTCCTTTGGGAAGGGCTTTCGTGTAGTAGGCGGGGTCGGAGCTTCCTGAACCGGGGAGTTCGAGGTAGACGTTCCCGTCATTGCCTCGCGGCAGTTCGCCCTTGACCACGCTGTCGGCGTGCAGGATCAAGACAACGGAGTGAAGGCCCGTACCGGTCCTTCCTTCCCGGACACCCTCCACGGTTCCGTGGATGATCACCTGGCTGGCCGCGGCGAGCTCCTCGGTGGAATGGAAGGGCTCGTAGTCGAAGGCAATGCCGCCGAATGCAGCCAGAGTGTCCTCAACTTTGTACGTCGCCAGCTCGGAGGACTGGGGGACGGCCGATGGGGTGGCCTGCTGGCTGCTGGGCAGCACGAACACTCCCGCGGCCATGCCGCCAAGGAGTCCGGCGCCGACCAATGCCCCGGCCGCCAGCCAGAGCCGTGCGGGCCTCCGGAGCCGGGCGGGTGCTGTTTTCTGGACACGTGAGACCAGTTCCGCGCGGAGTGCATTGCTGAACGCGTCATCGACGCGAGGTTGATTCATGGCCGTTCTCCTTCCACTACGGCGGCAGGAACTGGACCGGCCGATCCATCGATTGCTGCTTTCATGCGCTGCCGCGCCCGGTGCATCCGGGTCTTCGCAGCCCCCGGCGTCAGATTGAGGACGGCAGCGGCCTCGGCGAGGGTGTATTCCTCGAAGACAACCAAGCTCACCAGATGCAGATCCTTGGAGTTCAGCGTCCTGAGGGCCCGCGCCACATTCCTGTCCGCAGCGTCCTGGAGGTGGGAAGCTTCGCCTGCCACGTCCGGAATATCTCCTCTCCGCGGGAGGGTGGCTAGGAGCCTGCGGTACCGGATGGTTGCCCGTCTGCTGTTGCGTGCCAGATTGGTCGTCGTAACGAGCAGCCAGGGAAGCACCGAACCTCGAACGACCCGCACATTCTCACGGCGTCTCCACAGTTCAAGGAACGCCTCGGCCATGACGTCCTGGGCCTCCTGCCGGTCCCCGCAAAGCCGGTAGGCATGCCGGAAGGCTCGGTCACGGTGCCGGTCGAACAGCACCCCGAAGGCCTCGCCCTCGCCCTCGAGGCTGCGCGACCACAGCCCGTCATCATCGGATTCAAGGTTCCCCATGCCCTGTATTGTCCGGGAACGCCGAAAAGGTTACATAACGGCCAAACTAGTTAAGAAATCTCGGACTGCACTCTGGAACAATCCGCTTATCGCAGATCCTGTGCTGGCTCCGATCAGAGTTCCTGGCAGGCGAAATCGAACCCAGGCCCGAACGAGAGGATCCCTCATACCCGAAACCATTACAGAGAGGGTTGTCACTGCGAAGAAGAATCACTTTGTCTAAGCGTCGTTGGGTAAACGTTAATCCTCATATGGCCTTAAGGCAGTTGTTTGCGCTAGTTGAGACCGGATAGCTTGCGTTTTATGCGTGTTTTCCATGCGGTCCGGATTGAATCAGCTGAAAACTCCATGGTGTGGGCTGTGGTGGATGACCGCTTCCGATTGAGCGAGGAGTGCCGCGGCTACGCGCTGTGGCTGGCGCATTCGGGGCGGGCGGTGAACACGCAAAAGGCTTACCAGCTGCGGCTGGCGCGGTTCCTGTCCTGGTGCGCGGGAACGGGCACAGCCTGGACTGGGCTCCGTTTCCATCAGTTGGCGGCCTACAAAGCGTGTCTTGAAGAACCCTCGACCAGCGGCGGTCGGCTTTCTGGAAAAACAGTCAATGCCCATTTGACGGCCGTAGTGGTGTTCTTGCGCTACGCCGTGGCACACGGGTTCGCGACTGACCACCTCCGGGTGACCGTCGAAGGAGGCAGCGCTGGAGCGGCTTCTCTGAACCTAGCGGGGCAGTGGAAGACGGCTCCGGCAAGGCTGGTAAAGGCCCGGGAGATCAGGCGGCGCCCGGTGGTTCTCACGCTGTCACAAGCTGACCGTATTTTGGAGGCGGTCGATCGGCCGCGGGACAGGCTCCTGGTGTTGCTGATGCTGCGTTGCGGTCTGCGGGCCGGCGAAGTGCTTGGCCTGAGGCTGGAGGACATGCATATGCTGCCCGACTCGGGCCATCTGGGCTGCACGGTTGCCGGGCCCCACGTCCATATTGAACGGCGCAGCAACCCCAACGGGGCATGGGCCAAGTCACCGTATGAGCGGAACGTCCCGGTGCCTGCCGATGTTTGTGAGGTCCACGCCGCCTACATGGCCCAAAGATACGCATCCTTGGGCGGCA
>DATCVX010000455.1:0-4357 GCA_036566705.1 Arthrobacter sp.
TAGAAAGAACTTTGTGGGCTTTTTCGCAAGACTGAAGGAAGACCTCGACGCCGCCCGGTCCCACGACCCGGCGGCTCGAGGTTCTTTTGAGAACTTTTTCGCCTATTCAGGGCTGCATGCCATCTGGATCCACCGGCTGACGCACCGCCTGTGGCAGAACCCTGCCCTGCGGTTCCCTGCACGGCTCGTTTCCCAGCTGGGCCGCTTCCTGACCGGGATCGAAATACACCCCGGCGCCACCATTGGACGGCGCTTCTTTATTGACCACGGCATGGGGGTGGTCATCGGCGAGACCGCCGAAATCGGTGAAGACGTGATGATCTATCACGGCGTGACGCTCGGCGGCCGCTCGCTGGCCAAGGTCAAGCGCCACCCCACCATCGAGGACAGGGTGACCATCGGCGCCGGTGCCAAGATCCTGGGACCCATCACCATCGGCCGGGACAGCGCCGTCGGCGCCAACGCCGTAGTGGTGAGGGACGCGCCGCCCGAATCGATCGTTACCGGCGTGCCGGCCAAGTGGCGCCACCGGGACGCCCAGCGTGAGACCACACCTGCGGTGGATCCGGCTGAGTACGACATCGAATACCTCATCTGACGGGTTACCGGGCCGCCACCCGTTTCAGCACGAGCATGACCACGGGGTCGAATAGCCGGTCCGGCAGGATCCGCCTCAGCGTCAGGATCGCCCGGGCGCCGCGCCCCACGGGGTAGCGGGTCCGGGGCCGTGCGGCGCTGGCCGCATGCAGCACCGCTTCTGCGATGACTTCCGGGGGCGTAGACGTTTCGGGCCGGTTAGTGGACTCCAGCGCGCCGGCCATCTCCCGCGCCTGCGACGCGTAGGGCCCGGTTCCGCTGGTGTCCAGCAGCCCCTGCGCCGCGACCCCTCCCCATTCGGAGACGGTGCTGGCCGGTTCAATGATGGAGACGCTGATGCCGTGCGGCTTCAGTTCGAGCCGCAATGCGTCGCTCATGCCCTCCACGGCGAACTTCGTGGAGTGGTACCAGGCGCCGAGCGGTTCATAGAATTTGCCGCCGATGGACGAGATGTTGATGATCCGTCCCCGGCCGGCTTTCCGCATGGCGGGCAAAACCAGTTGGGTCATCCTCGCCAGGCCAAAGACGTTGACGTCGAACTGGCGCCGCCCCTCGGCCAGGTCCACTTCCTCCAATGCGCCGAATGAACCGTACCCGGCATTGTTGACCAGGACGTCTATCCGCCCGCGTTCCTCTAAAACGCGGACGACGGCGGCGCACATCGATTCATCGTCCGTCACGTCCAGCGACAGGACATGGACTCCGAGGGCCTTGAGCGGTTCCATCCGGTCCACGCGGCGCGCCCCGGCGTAGACCGTGAAACCGTTGCTGCTGAGTTTCCTGGCGGCTTCGAAACCGATCCCGGTGGACGCTCCGGTGACGAACGCTACTGGCTGGGCCATGCTGGACTCCTCGCTGGGCGGATACCGCAGTTGCCGCGGAACAGCAACGGCCGGCAGCTCCCAGAGTATCGGGGAACTGCCGGCCGCAGGTGCCGCGGCGTTAGCCGAAAACTAGTGCGTGTCTACCGCTTCGATTTCGGACTTGTCTTCGCCCCACAGGGTGTGGAACGTGCCCTCGGCGTCAACACGGCCGTAGGTGTGGGCTCCGAAGAGGTCACGCTGGCCCTGGATCAGGGCGGCGGCGACGCGCTTGCGGCGCAGGCCGTCGTAGTACGCGAGCGAGGACGAGAAGACCGGCACGGGGATGCCCAGCTGGACGGCGGTGGCGACCACGCGGCGCCAGGCCGGAAGTGCCTCCGCGATGGCTTTGGTGAAGGCAGGCGCGAACAGCAGGTTGGCGGGCTTCTCCTCGGCGGCGTAGGCCTTGGTGATGTCCTTGAGCAGCTCGGCGCGGATGATGCAGCCTGCACGCCACAGGGACGCAATCTCGTCCAGCTTGAGGTCCCAGCTGTACTCCTTGGCAGCGGAGGTCAGCATGTCCAGGCCTTGGGCGTAGGAGACCAGCTTGGAGGCGTAAAGCGCCTGGCGGACGTCCTCGACGAAGGTGTCAGGGATTTCCACGGCGGCTTCCTCGCCGGCCAGCAGCTCCTGGCCGAGCCTGCGCTGTTCGGCCTGGGAGGACAGGGCACGGGCGAACACGGACTCTGCGATGCCGGAAACCGGGGAACCGAGTTCCAGGGCGGAGATGACCGTCCAACGTCCGGTACCCTTCTGTCCTGCGGCATCAACGACGACGTCCACGAACGGCTTGCCGGTCTTGGCGTCAACGTGGCCCAGGACCTCGGCGGAGATTTCGATCAGGAAGGACGAGAGGTCGCCCTTGTTCCATTCGGTGAAGATCTTGGCCTGCTCGGCGGGCTCGATGCCTGCACCGGAGCGAAGGAGGTCGAATGCTTCGCCAATGACCTGCATGTCGGCGTATTCGATGCCGTTGTGGACCATCTTGACGAAGTGGCCGGCGCCGTCGGTGCCAACCCAGGCGCAGCAGGGCTCGCCGTCGACCTTGGCGGAGATCTTCTCCAGCAGCGGGCCGAGGGCGTCGTAGGATTCCTTCGAGCCGCCGGGCATGATGGAGGGGCCGTTCAGTGCGCCTTCTTCGCCGCCGGAAACGCCAACGCCCACAAAGTGCAGGTCCTTCTTGGCCAGTGCGGCTTCGCGGCGGCGGGTGTCCTCGTAGTGCGAGTTGCCGGCGTCGATGATGATGTCTCCGGCCTCGAGCAGCGGTTCAAGCTGTTCGATGACCGAGTCGACGGGCTTGCCCGCCTTGACCATGATGAGGACGCGGCGCGGCTTCTCCAGCGAGTCCACAAGTTCCTGCAGGGTCTCGGTGCGGACGAAGTCGCCGTCCGTGCCGTGCTTTTCCAGCAGTGCGTCAGTCTTTTCTACCGACCTGTTGTGCAGGGCAACGGTGAAGCCGTTCCGGGCCAGGTTACGCGCCAGGTTGGCTCCCATCACCGCAAGGCCGGTGACACCGATGTGTGCTGACATCAAAAACTCCAATTCATTTCTGTGCAATGGATGTGCAGGTGGCCCCGCTTTGACCGCGGAGCGTGCAGTTGCGAACCAAGGGATCCGAATAAAGCATATATATTCAAACGGTTTCGGGAAAGTAACGCCCACTTTGTGGAACACCGGCCGTCACAGCCAGTCTAGGACGGCGGCTCCCAGGTGGCTCCGCCGGCAGTCCGGCATGGCGGTTCTGCAGGCAGGAACCCTATTAGGCTTGTCTTTATGTCAACCAGCCTGCACCACCGTGCCATCGAGAACCTTGGCACCCGGATCGTCGCCGGTGAGCTTCCCACCGGCCACATCATGCTGGCGGAGCAGCTGGAGGACGAGCTGAAGGTCTCACGTTCAGTCATCCGCGAAGCCGTCCGGGTGCTGCAATCGCTTGGCCTGGTGGAGACCACCAAACGGGTGGGCATCAAGGTCCTGCCGTCGAGCCGCTGGAATCCCTTCGATGCACAGGTGATCCGCTGGCGGCTCTCCGGCGACGGCAGGGGCGCCCAGCTGCGCTCACTCGCCGAGCTGCGGTCCGCCGTCGAACCGGCGGCTGCCGAGCTGGCTGCTCTCAACGCACCGGCGCGTTTGCGCCGGGAGCTGGTGGACATTGCCCATGACCTGCGCGACGCCGGCCACTCCGGTGACGTGCCCCGGTTCCTGGAGCTGGATATTGCCTTCCACTCGGTGCTGCTCTCAGGGTCCGGCAACGAAATGTTCGCGAACCTGATGGGGCAGGTGGCCGAGACACTCACGGGCCGGACAGTGCACGGCCTGATGCCGGACCACCCGCACGAGGGCGCGCTGCAGTGGCACGTGGACCTGGCCGAAGCCGTAGCCGCCGGAGATGCCCCTGCGGCCCGGGCGGCCTCGGACCGGATCATGCGCCGCACCATGTCACGGATGTCCGGCACCTGGACGGACCAGCCGCGGGTATTTATCCCCGTCCGCCGGGACTGAGCGGGAACGTACACTTCGCGCCCCAAACCACGCGCGAACTGGCAGATAATGCGCTTAAGACTCGGTTTTGAGGGTGTTATCTGCCAGTTCGCGCGTGCAAGCGGGCTATAGGGCTCACCTGCACGTTCGCGCCGACGGTTGACTTGCCGCAGCCGGACACGCCCATGACCACCAGGGGCGGCAACTGGGTGATCATGCGGTTTCCGCGCCGAAGCTGAGGAGGACTTTGCCGGATTCGGCGGAGTTGCGGGCGATGTCGAAGGCTTCGAGGGCGTGTTCGACGGGGTAGTCGTGGGTGATGACGGGGTCGATGTGGAGGGTGCCGTCGGCGAGGGCGGTGATGACGTCGTCGATCTCGTTGTTGAAGCGGAAGGAGCCTTTGAGGTCCAGTTCCCGGG
>DATCVX010000456.1:0-4104 GCA_036566705.1 Arthrobacter sp.
CGCCGCTGTTACGATGGCAGCCAGATCCGGCTGCCGCTCCCGAAAGGCTTCAATGACTGTTGTACCCCTGCCGCTTGAGCAGAACCAGCCCGGTGACACCTTCGTCCACGGATCCGACGGCGGCTCCGTCGTCAGGCGTTCGGTGCTCCCCGGCGGTGTTCGGGTGCTCACCGAGGCGATGCCGGGCCAGCGCTCGGCAACGATCGGCTTTTGGGTAGGGGTAGGGTCGCGGGATGAGGCCCCGGGACAGCACGGCTCCACGCATTTCCTTGAACACCTGCTGTTCAAGGGCACCAAGCGGCGCACCGCCCTGGAGATCGCCTCGGCGTTCGACGAGGTCGGCGGCGAATCCAACGCCGCTACCGCCAAGGAAAGCACCTGCTACTTCGCACGTGTGCTGGACACCGACCTGCCCATGGCCATCGACGTCATTGCGGACATGATTACCGGCGCAGTCCTGGATCCGGCCGAAATGGAGCAGGAACGCGACGTCATCCTCGAGGAAATCGCCATGGACAGCGACGACCCCACGGACGTGGCGCACGAAAACTTTGTTGCCGCCGTGCTGGGCACGCACCCGCTGGGCCGCCCCATCGGCGGCACCCCCGCCGCTATCCGGGCCGTTGCCCGCGACTCCGTCTGGGAGCACTACCGCCGGTATTACCGCCCGGACGAGCTGGTCATCACCGCCGCCGGAGGCCTGGAGCACGACGTCGTGTGCGGCCTTGTGGTGGATGCGCTCCACGCCGCCGGCTGGTCGCTGGAGCCCGACGCCGCTCCAGTGGAGCGGCGCTCCACCGATCGTGCCGAGATCACCGGCACGGCCGGCCTGCACGTGGTGAAGCGTGCGGTGGAGCAGGCCAACATCATCATGGGCTGCCCCACCATCGTGGCCACGGACGACCGGCGCTACGTCATGAGCGTACTCAACGCGGTCCTGGGCGGCGGCATGTCCTCGCGCCTCTTCCAGGAAATCCGGGAGAAGCGCGGCCTGGTGTACTCCACCTACTCCTTCGCTTCCTCCTACGCCGACGCCGGCTACTTCGGGATGTACGCCGGCTGCACGCCGTCGAAGGTCCGCCAGGTGCTGGACCTCCTCGGTGCGGAGCTGGACAAGCTGGCCGAAGGCGGGATTTCCGACGACGAGCTCCGCAAGGCGGTGGGCCAGCTCTGCGGCGGGATCGTCCTCGCCCTGGAGGACACCGGCTCGCGGATGTCCCGGCTGGGCCGTGCCGAACTGGTCTCCGGCGAGTACCAGGACATCGACGAAACCCTCCGGCTCATCAAGGCCGTCACGGCGCGTGAAGTCCAGGAGCTCGCCAGGGAGCTTGCCGCGGCACCCCGGACCGTCACCGTGGTTGGCCCGTTTGAGGAAACCGAAACCTTCGGCCTCTGACCGGGACGGTTCGTGCCCGCCATAATGGAGCTATGAACCGCCCGCAGCCGGGCACCGTGCATGCGGTGCTCGAAAACTTTCTGGGACACTGGCGTGGAATCACCCGGCTTGCGGCTTCCGCATGGGGACCCGAGCGCACCGCCACCGCGGAAGTGAACTACACCCGGGCTGCCGGTGGCTACGCCGTGGTGCAAAGCTACCGGCACACGGAAGCAGACGGCACCCACTTTGAAGGCCATGGCGTGTTCACTATTGACCCCGACCACGACGACGTCCTCTGGTACTACGTGGACAGCATGGGGCTTCCGCCGGGAACGCCTGTCCGCTGCACGTGGGTGGACGGGGTCCTTCGTGTGGAGCGGCACAGCGACCGGGGAACTGCCCGCCACACGTTTCAGGTGGACAACGGCGTGCTCACGCACACCGCCGAGCTGCGCCTGGGGGACGCATCGGCCTTCGTGCCGTTCATGGTGTCGGAGTGCCTCCGCGCGTGACCGGCCCGTCCCAGCGCGAACACGTACACTTGCGGCCCTTCCCAGCGCGAACGCACAGAGAGTGGCGGGCACGAACTGGCAGCTAACACCCTCAGAACCGAGTTTTGGGGGTAATACCTGCCAGTTCGCGCATATGGCGGGGCTGGGGTTGGGCCTTAGCCTCCGGCGAACGGCGGCAGGACGTCCACGACGTCCTCCGGCCCGAGTGCTACGGACCGGTCGCGCACAGCCACCTCATTGAGCAGGAAGCTGCTGCGGGACAGGATGCGTGGCAGGGGAGGGGTGCCGGCGGGCGGCTCAGGTCGGTGCACTGCCAGCACGGCTTCGAGCAGGGACGCCACCGTGGCGCCTGCGGGCAGGTCGAACTGCTCCTCGTCCACACCCGCAGCGGCGCGCGCGGCAGCGAAGTATCGTACGTTCAAGAATTCAGCCTCCGATGGCACTCATGCTGCGGTCCGGCTGGACGAAGTCCGGGGCGTCCAGTCCAACGTGGTCCATGCCGTGCGCTTTGGGTTTGACCCACATGGCGTCCTGCCAGCGTTCGGCCAGGGCGTCGTCGCTTGCGCCTTCGCGCAGGAGCCCCAGGAGGTCGTATTCCTCCCGGGAGAAAAGGCAGCTCATAATCTTGCCCTCGGCGGTGATCCGGGTCCGCCGGCAATCCGAACAGAACGGCTCAGTGACGGAGGCGATAATTCCTACGGTGCCCAGTACCGGCCCCTGCGCTTCCGCGGACCCGGCCGCCCGGCGTCGGACTTCAAACCGCTCCGCCGGGGCGCCGTCGCGGGCACGCGGATCCGGGCTCAGGACATAGTCCACTGACAGCAGGGAGCGGATTTCGGCGGCGGTGATCATGTTCCGCCGGGTCCAGCCGTGGTCGGCATCCAGGGGCATCTGCTCGATGAAACGCAGCTCGTACCCGCGGTCCAGCGCCCAGGCGAGCAGCGACGGAGATTCGGCGTCGTTGATGCCGCGCATGAGCACGGCGTTGAGTTTGACCGGGCCCAGGCCTGCGGCCCACGCGGCGTCCACGCCGGCGAGCACCTGGTCCAGGAAAGGCCTGCGGGTCAGCTTGGTGAACGTCTCCTCGTGCAGGGAGTCCAGGGAGACGTTGATGCGGGTCAGCCCGGCAGCCTTCAGGGCAGCGGCCTTCTTCGCCAGGCCCACCCCGTTGGTGGTCATCGAGATGGGCAAATCAGGGTGGTTACTCCGGAGGGCCGTGATGATCTCCACCAGGTCATGCCTGACCAGCGGCTCGCCGCCGGTCAGCCGGAGTTCCCGGACCCCCAGCCGGTCAACTCCGATCCGCACAATGCGCACGATTTCCGCTGCCGACATGACCGCCTGCTTGGCCAGCCATTCGAGGCCCTCGGCAGGCATGCAGTACGTGCACCGGAGGTTGCATTTGTCGGTCAGGGACAGCCTCATGTCCGTCGCCCGGCGGCCATAGCGGTCCGCCAGCCCCGCGGGTGCATCGGCAGGGCGCGCGGCAGGCCCGGGCGGCAGGCCGGTGCCTGTGCTGTCCCGGGGTTGCGGTATGCCTAGCTGAACGCTCATGAATTCAGGCTACGCCACGTTTGGCCCCCTGATCACGCCCGTGACGCCGGGGTCCGGATTCCTGCAGGGAATGGGCGCCCGGCCCGTGCCGTGCGACCCGCGGCGAACCTATGCTGGAGGTGTGAATACGCCCGAGCGCAATAAGGGAACGGCCGACGGCGGCACGCGCACCTTGGCACCGCAGCGAACCTTGGGTACCGGCGGCCGGAACGCCCGTTGGGCCGCCGCTTCGGGCGTCGTGGCGGTCGGTGGCGGCGTGGTGCTCGGGGAACTGCTGGCCGGCCTGGTGAGCCCCGCCGTTTCGCCCCTGACAGCCGTCGGCGGGGCCGTCATAGACGCCGTTCCGCCGGCGGTCAAGGAATGGGCCATTGCCCTGTTCGGCACATCCGACAAAGTGGCGCTGCTGGTGGGGATGGCAGTGGTCATCGCAGCACTGGCCGCACTGGCCGGAGTCCTCGAATACCGCAGGCGATTCGCCGGGGCCGTGGTGATCGGCGTCTTTGGGCTCGCCGGAGTGGCAGCTGTGCTCACGCGGCAGCAGGCGACCCCCGGGGCAATAGTTGTTCCGGTGCTGGCGGCGGTGGCAGGGGTGATACTGCTGCGCCTGCTCACGGGCAGACTGCACGGATGGCCCCAAAAGGTGGCGTATGCAGGGGAAGC
>DATCVX010000457.1:0-5888 GCA_036566705.1 Arthrobacter sp.
GCTCCCGTTCCGCGGGCGTGGGGATGAGCCCGGCGGGTGCGAAGACCCTGGACGGCCGCGCCTCATCCTCGTGGTCGCTGTTCGGGACTCCCGCCTGCTGGTTGCGGAAGGCCTTGTACGTTGCCAGGATCGCGGTGGCGATAACGACGATGCTCAGCACCACAAAGATAATGGACAGCCAGCCCTGGATTGCCGTATTGCGGACCACGGCTTCCATTGCGACAACAGTCTTGGCGGAGCCGAATTCGGTCTTGCCGTCTGCGAGCGCCTTGGAGAAGGCTGCGTTGTTGGCGAAGTAGCCCACGGCCGGGACCGGCGAGAAAATCTTCTGGAAGCTGGCCGTGATAGTGACCACCGCGGCGAAGGACAACGGCAGGGCAACAATCCACAGGTACTTGAAGGTTCCGCGTTTGGCGACGATGGCCAGGCAGACGGACAAGGCAATGGCAGCCAACAACTGGTTGGCGATGCCAAACAGCGGGAACAGCGTGTTGATCCCGCCAAGCGGATCTGTCACACCCATCAGGAGAACGGCGCCCCAGGCGCCCACCATGATGGCGGTGCACAGCCAGGCGCCGGGGCGCCAGGAGTGTTCCTTGAACTTCGGGGCGAAGTTGCCGATGGAATCCTGCAACATGAAGCGTGCCACGCGTGTCCCGGCGTCGACGGCCGTAAGGATGAACAGCGCCTCGAACATGATGGCGAAGTGGTACCAGAAGGCCATCATCGCGGTGCCGCCGACGAACTGCTGCATGATGTGGGCCAGGCCGACGGCCAGAGTGGGGGCGCCGCCGGTGCGGGAGACGATGCTTTCCTCGCCGACGTTCCTGGCCGTTTCGGACAGCAGATCCGGGCTGATGTTCACGCCGGCCAGACCAAGGCTGTTGACCCAGGTGGCGGCCGTTTCCACGGTTCCGCCGGTCAGCGCGGCAGGGGCATTCATGGCGAAGTAGAGTCCGCGGTCAATGGAGATCGCCGCGACGAGGGCCATGATGGCCACGAAGGACTCCATCAGCATGCCGCCGTAGCCGATGAAGCGGGTCTGCCGCTCTTTCTCGATGAGCTTGGGGGTTGTGCCGGAGGAGATCAGGGCGTGGAAACCGGATAGCGCGCCGCAGGCAATAGTGACAAAGAGGAACGGGAACAGGGCCCCCGGGAAGACCGGCCCGTTCTCCCTGCTGGCGAACTCGCTGAAGGCCGGGACAGTGATTTCCGGCCGGACCACGATGATGGCCAGCGCGAGCATCACGATCACGCCGATCTTCATGAAGGTGGAGAGGTAGTCACGGGGCGCCAGCAGGAGCCAGACCGGGAGGATGGCGGCGATGAAGCCGTACACGATGAGGCCCCAGGCAATGGTTACCTTGTCCAGGGTGAAGAACGCGGCCCCCCATTCCGTCTCGGCCACAAGGCCGCCTCCGATGATGGCCGCCATGAGCAACACGAAACCGATGAGTGAGACTTCCATGACCTTGCCCGGACGGAGGAAGCGCAGGTAAACACCCATAAACAGGGCGATGGGGATGGTCATGCCGACAGAGAAGACGCCCCAGGGGCTTTCGCCCAGGGCGTTCACGACGACGAGGGCGAGGATGGCGACGATGATCACCATGATGAGCAGCGTGGCGATGAGCGCAGCGGTGCCGCCGATGACGCCCAGCTCCTCGCGGGCCATCTGGCCCAGGGAACGTCCGCCACGGCGCATGGAGAAGAACATCACCAGGTAGTCCTGGACGGCTCCTGCGAGGACGACGCCCACAACAATCCAGATGGTGCCCGGGAGGTATCCCATCTGGGCGGCGATAACGGGGCCTACCAGCGGACCAGCCCCGGCAATCGCAGCGAAGTGATGGCCGAACAGGACGTTGCGGTCGGTGCGGACGTAGTCCCTGCCGTCAGCCTTGTACTCGGCGGGTGTGGCGCGCCGGTCATCGGGCTTGGTGATGTAGCGCTCGATAACCTTTGAATAGAAGCGGTAGCCGATGAGGTACGTGCAGACGGAAGCGAACACAAACCAGATCGCGTTGACCGTCTCGCCCCGGATAATGGCCACCATGAACCAGGCCACGCCACCGAGCAGTGCAATGGCTGCCCAGAGCGCGATCTTGGCGGGGGTCCATTTCTTGTCTTCGGTCTCCCGGACGGCGTCGTCCACGGCAGTTGCCGGCAGCTTCGGGTCGGTGGCCAGTTGGCCACCCCCGGGCCGCGGGCCACTCAGTTCGTCTGGCGTTCCGGCCATGTCTCCTCCTTGAGATTTACTACGTCAGTGATTGCTCCAAGGCACCCTACCAATGCCGCCGCACCGGGAGGCCAGCTTTGTGCCCGGACTGCGTGTCGTTGCGATGAGCGGCGGGCGCCGGGCGCCAAGCGACGGTCCCGCCGGGCGCCGGCGGGTTGTTTGCCCTGCTGAGCGCGCGGAAGGCCTCCGTCCGGGGTTTCCCGGGCGGAGGCCTTCTGGATGTCTGGTCCCGGATGGGAGCCGCAACTACGCGTGCTGGTTTACGCGTGCGAGTAGGTGAGGCAATCCGCGTTGTCAGCACCCGGTCCCACATGGACTTCAGGGGCATTGCACATCAAATGGTCGTTGTGGACACACTCGGAACGCTGGCACGCTCCAACATCTGCCAGGACCTTGGGCAGCCCACCGTGCATGCCGGTGTCAATGAAGGTGGCGCAACTGGCGTGGTCAGTACTCCCCGCGACCGTGATGGCATGGGCTGTGCAGCCTTCGTGGTCGTTGAATGAGCAACGGGTAACACTGCAATCGGCAACATGCGTTGTCATAAGAGGTTCCTCCGTATCCGGCTGCCCGGACTGGACAGCGTCCTGCCTCCCACCGTAGGCCCGATCGGTCCAATCAAAAAGACCCAACTGTGTGACGTAATTCCCCCCGGTTCAGGCCTTTTTTGAGTCCGGCTCAGGTCCCGACCTCCCGGCGGGACATCGGCAACCTCGCCCGGGTAAACAGCCATGCCAGGGCGGCACCGGTCAGCGGGACGGCGACCAGCAGTGCGGCCAACTGGAGCCAGGGAACGACGGCGGTCCGCGCCAGCCCGGTGGCGGTAACCACCAGCACCGCGGGCACGGTGCCGGCAGCACTTCCCAGCACGGTTCCCAGACCCGCCGTCATCAGGGCCTGCGAACCTGCGAGCGCTTTCCGAAGCCGCGGGGCCGCCCCCACGCCGGCAAGGGTCACATGGTCTTTGCGCGCGTCCGCCATGGACAGCCCCGTGGTGATGCCCGCCGCGCTCAGGGTGATCAGCGCACCCAGTCCAACAATGGACCAGAGAATCAGCGAGGAATCCCGTTCCGCCCCGCGCTCCACAAGCAGCGACGTGTACTGGTTCCCGTAGACAACGGCGAGGGCGGAGGACGCCTTGTCCGTCTGGGCGGCATCGGGGAAGGCGCTGAGCTGGACCAGCAGGGCCCCGTCTTCCAGGAGCATTCCCGCCGCGGCCGCAGCCTCAGGGGAAACGATTCCGTAGTAGGGCACATTGACGTCCGGCTCCAGCACCGCCGCGGCCACGTCCGTCCTGCCTTCTTCCCGGTATCCCTGGAAGGCATCGGCGTTGGCAACCCCGGGCGAGGGTTTCCGCACGTCCTGCGCCACGAGGGCCACGTGCCCGTCGCGGACGAACACGGGATTGGTCACCACCATCCCGCCGGCGGCCAGCACGTCGCGCGCTTCGGCCGTCGGCGCCTTTCCAAGGACTTTTTCCACGTCATCCGCTGTCCCGACGACGATTGAGCCGACGCTGCCCTGGGATGCATACGGGCGCATCGGACCCTGGCAGCGCCAGTCGTCGGGGTCGAGGACACGCTGGCCGGCAGTCTTCGGACACTCGTTGCCTACGGGAACGGCCAGGGAGTATTGCAGGCAGCTCGATGTGGGCGTCCGGGCAGGTGCGGCGTCAATGAGTTCCGGGCGCATCTCGCAGTTCCGGATACCGGGCGTGCGCAGCACGCGGGTCCATTCAACCGTGTCCAGGGCACCGTCCAGTGCTGATGCCACCGCGGCGGGGTCCATCTGTTTCGGTTCCGGCACGGTTCCGTCGGCCTGCATGGCCCGTCCGGCTAACAGCGGCACGGCCGCCTGGTTCCGCAGGGCCGACCAGTAGTGGTTCTCCTGTTCGTTGGCCTGTTGGCTGGAAGCCAGGACCATCCCGGCGCTGGCGAGGGTGGCGGCCGCGAGGACGGCAGCCACCGCGGGCACCGTCCGGCTGCGGTTGCGTGAAGAATCCCTTGCGGCCATGCGGGCCGCGAGCGGCAGCCGCCCGGCCCGCCGGGCGAGGAACGCCACCACGCTCCCGGTCAGCAGGACCAGGGACACCACACCCAGGACGGCGCCTCCCAGCAGGAACCAGGCGATGACCGGCGTCCGCGAGATGAAAACATCCGGGTCTTCGCTGGAAAGGGCAAGCCAGCTCCCCGTTGCCAGTGCGGCGGCGGCCACGCCCAGCAGGACGGCGCCGAGGACCGCAGGCCGCCTGCCGGCGGCGAGTGGTGCCCGTCCCGATTTGAGCGCACCGAGGACGGCCTGGTGTGCCACCTGCCACGCAGGTGCCAGCGCGGCCAGCAGGCAGGCGGCGAAGCCCATGGCCATGGCCACAACGGTCAGGAGCGTGTCCGGATGGAAGCCCGGGAAACGGACCGACCCATTTATGCGCGCCACAAAAACGACGGCGGCGGCCGCCGCCAGTCCGGTGGCCGCACCGGCTGCAACGGCGATGCCGCCCAACCAGAGTGCCGCGGCCATCACCACCGAGCGGATGGTGGCGGTTTCGGCTCCCGAAGCCGCAAGCAGTGCCAGTTCGCGGACCTGGCCTTTGGCGCCGACGGCAAACGCGGCGCCGGCGAGCAGCCCCACTTCGAGAAGCGCCAGCGCGCCGAGGAACGCCCCCGTCACGTATGCGGAGAAGGGCGTTGAGCTGTCGTACCCCGTAGGTGTGCCGTCCGTACCGCGCTGGTCCGCAGGTGGCGGGTTCAAAGCCACTGTCCTGGACAGCACGGCGACCCCGGCGGCATTGGCCTCCCGGACCTGGCTCCAGGTCACGGGTTCCGGGCCCACCAGGTAATACATCGTGCCCTTGACCACCGCCGGCTGGTGTCCCCCGGAATGTGCGGATTCCGCCGGCGCCTGGTCACCCAGGCCTCCCTGCCCGGGTGTGAGGTACACGATCGAGTTGCTGTCCGAATAGCCGGCGTCGCGAAGAGTCCCCACCACCACAAACGTCCCGGCCGACGTCGACAGCTCCTCCCCCAGTCCCAGCCCGAACCGTTCCAGCAGCCCCGGCGATACGAGCATCTCGGCGCCGGTCGCAGGTGCCCGGCCCTGGAGGAGTGTGTACTTGCCTGCAAAGGCCGGGGCCAGGGCGTCCACGGCCCGCCCGACGAGCGGCACCTCGGCGGCACCCGACTCAGCGGTCAGGTCCAGGGTGGTTTCTGGCAGCACGGCATAGCCAGCGGGCAGCACGTCCTGCGGATCCTTCGGCACGAAATCAGGGTCGCGGTCCCAGTTGCTGGAAGTGATCCGGGTTTCGTTGACGGGGTCCTGGACCATATGGCCGTTGGCCATGGCCATCGGCCGGAAGCGGGCCTGCGTGCCGCCGAGCTGGTACTGCACGCGCTCCGCAACGGTCTCCTGGCTGCTCTGGAACAGCGTCAGGGCACCGGTCATGGCCGCCACCGGCAGCATGATCAGCAGAATGATGAGGAGGGAACGCCCTTTGTGGCGGCGGATATCGCGCCGCGCCATCCGAACGGCAACACGGAAAGCCTGCCGGCGCGCCCCGGGCGCCGGCTTCAGGTCCAGCGCCACGTCAGTATCCGGCCTGCGCCAACAGCATGGCGGGATCGTGCATGGCAGCTGCCTGGTCCACGATCCGGCC
>DATCVX010000458.1:0-1999 GCA_036566705.1 Arthrobacter sp.
CGCTGCCTGGCCGTCCCACCAGTGACATCCTGGACAGCAGGCTTAACGCCGAAATGATCTTCCGGGGCAGCAGCGTCGGGCCGGCCCCGGAGGAACAGCGTCCCGCGCCTGTCGCCATGTCGTCGGAGGACATGACCCGGCTGCGTGCAGCCGAAGCGGCGTGGATGGTCCCGCTGGATCTCCGCCGGGGCAGCAGGGCACAGTTCGACGCGCTCCTTGACTCCTGGGAACCGCTGTTCCGTTCCGGGCAGTGCCCGGCCGACCCGCTCGTCCAGGGCTTCCTCCGTGCATCACTGCGCGTACCATCCTGGCGGGACGCGGTGCTGGTGATGGCCGCCGCGGGCAGGACTGCCGCATGCGCCGGTGCGGATCAGTTTGGGATTTTTGACCCCGCATCCCGGCTGGCGCCAGTGCGTCCGCGGGCCGCCGGTGTGCAGGACGCCGCTGGTCTGGAGGAAACCGGGTCCGGCACCGCCATTGCCGTGACCGAATCGGCACCGGATCCCGTGACCGAATCGGCACCGGATCCAGAGCCCGCGGTGCCGGGATACGGCGAAGTCCTGCTGGGCCTGGAGCCGCCGGCGCCGGACTGGGCCAGCATGGACAACCTGGACCGTGTCCTGGAGAAGCTGGCAGCCGGTGGCGGGCAGTCCGCCGCGGCGGCGCTCTCGGGGCGCGGCTGGATTTCGTGGTGCCGCGGACGTGGCTCGTATGCTGCCGCGCACCTGGGGCAGGCGCTGGACGAAGAACCCGGTTACCGGCTGGCTGAACTCCTGCTCGAACTTGTCCGGCGGGGGACTCTGTGCGGCTGGGCTGCGCGGAAGGAGGCTGCCTGGCAGAAGTTTGGGCCTGATGCCGCCTGACAGGGAGCGGGCGGCGGCGTGCGGCCGCGTTTGGGAAAACCGTGAGACAATGGATGCCGAGACCCGGTTGGGTCCGTGAATCTGGTGCACGTAATGGGTCCCTTTCCGGGAACATTACAGCCGCCCCGGCAGTTCTACTTAAGGACTCTGCCGGCCGTGGTTGCACCTGATGTTGATCACGGACTTGACAGGGTCATAGTGGTGTTGCCCGTATGGTGATTCCACAGACCGCCGCTAGAAAGGTTTTCTGTGACCCCGTCTTCCGCGAAGAAGGAACCCGCCGCCCAGGATGACTTGTCCCCTGAGGAGAAGCAGGCTGCAACCAACGCCAAGCGCGCAGCCACTCGGGCAGCCAACAAAGCTGTCAAGGATGCCGCCACCGGTGATGCCGACGTGGATGGCAAGCCTGAACCCAAAAAGCGCGGGCCCAAGCCCGGCGCCAAGGCCGCCGCGGGCAAGTCCGCCCAGGACTCCGACGATGAGGATGAAGTCGAAGAGGATCTCGATGACATCGTCCTGGACGCCGGAGATGACGGCGAGATCAACGCAGCCAAGGCCGCCTCTGCCGCCACCGGCAAAGGATTCGTCTACTCGGACGCCGACGACGACGACGCGCCGGTCCAGCAGGTCATGTCAGCCGGCGCGACCGCCGACCCCGTCAAGGACTATCTGAAGCAGATTGGCAAGGTGGCGCTGCTCAACGCCGAGCAGGAAGTGGACCTTGCGCTCCGGATTGAGGCCGGCCTCTTCGCCGAAGAGAAGATCAACGCCGACGACGGCAGCATGGACCCGAAGCTCAAGCGCGAGCTTGAGTTCGTCATCCACGACGGCAAGCGCGCCAAGAACCACCTCCTGGAAGCCAACCTCCGCCTCGTTGTCTCCCTGGCCAAGCGCTACACCGGCCGTGGCATGCTGTTCCTGGACCTCATCCAGGAAGGCAACCTGGGCCTCATCCGCGCAGTGGAGAAGTTCGACTACACCAAGGGCTTCAAGTTCTCCACCTACGCCACCTGGTGGATTCGCCAGGCCATCACCCGCGCCATGGCCGACCAGGCACGCACCATCCGCATCCCGGTCCACATGGTTGAAGTGATCAACAAGCTGGCACGTGTGCAGCGCCAGATGCTCCAGGACCT
>DATCVX010000459.1:0-7521 GCA_036566705.1 Arthrobacter sp.
TGTAACTGGCGGTTCCTAGAGCGAGCGCAGGACCGAAACAACCTTGCCCATGATGGTGGCGTGGTCGCCCAGGATGGGTTCGTATTGCGTGTTCTGCGGCAGGAGCCACGTGTGGCCGTCCCGCTGGCGGAACGTTTTGACGGTCGCTTCGTCGTCCAGGAGGGCCGCAACGATGTCACCGTTGACGGCGTCAGCCTGGCGCCGCACCACCACCCAGTCGCCATCGCAGATTGCCGCGTCCACCATGGAGTCTCCGGCCACCTTGAGCATAAAGAGCTCGCCCTGCCCCACCAGCTGGCGCGGCAGCGGCATGACGTCCTCCACCACCTGGTCCGCGAAGATCGGGCCGCCGGCCGCGATTCGGCCCACCAGCGGGACCATGGCGGTGTCCATGGCAGTGGGCAGCTCAGTCACTTTGCCGCCGCTGATGCCGCGCAGGGCAGCCGGAGCGGCTGAACCTGCGGCCTTGGGCGTCCCGCCGTCCAGCGTCAGCGGCATCAGGACCTCCATGGCCCGGGGCCGCTTGGGATCCCGGCGAAGGTACCCCAGCTTTTCCAGCTGCGAGAGCTGGTGGGTCACGCTGGACAGGCTGGCCAGGCCGACGGTGTCACCGATTTCACGCATGGACGGGGGATACCCGTTGTCATTGACCGAGCG
Source organism: Arthrobacter sp. (assembly GCA_036566705.1). GTDB lineage: Bacteria > Actinomycetota > Actinomycetes > Actinomycetales > Micrococcaceae > Arthrobacter. The sequence goes on from DATCVX010000459.1 coordinate 658, forward strand.
CTGGATGGTTTCCAGGATCTTCTTTTGCCGGGCAGTCAGCCCTTTGGGAATCCTCTGGGGCTGCTGACCCCGCTGGGTTGCCCTGCCGCCCGCGGCTGCTGCTGCCATGTTTGCCAATGCCTTTCCGTTGCCCCGGAGCCTTCCGGCCGCGGGTGCCGGGAGCCTCCGGCATTGATTGTCAGACCCTGCTGATCAACTACAGAGGTGGTTGATCTTTGACTCAAACGTAGGCCAGCCACAACCCTTTTTCAAACATTTGTTCTAGCGAGTCTCGACAATGTTCGTTGATAAGTGCTAAAACAGAAGAAGCAAAGTTCGAACATGTGTTCTATTCGCTTCCTGCGGTATTCGAATATTCGAAACGGCAGGGTCCGCCCGCCGAGGCGGGCAGGCGGAAGGGACATTCCGGGCAGCACAGCATGGTCCAGGAGGGCTCATTTCATGTCAGCTTTTTCAGCATCGCAGGACTCCCGTCCGCAGTTCGTCTCGGTCCAGCACCTCACGGCAGTGCCCGATGTGCTGGCCCGCAAGGAATCGTTGCCTCCTCTCCGCCTGACGCGGCGCGGCCGGGTGGTCCTGATCGGCATTCCCCTTGTCCTGCTCGCCGCGCTGCTCTTCCTGCTTGTGGGATTCTTTAACGCACCTGCCAAGGCTGCCGACTCCGCCGCCGACCTTTCGCTCACGCCGACGGTCTCGGTAACTGTTCAGTCCGGTCAATCACTCTGGGGGATCGCGGCCGCGGTATCGCCGGAGCGGGATCCCCGCGACGTGATAGCGGACATCGTCCAGCTCAATAACCTCACTGCAGGCACCGTGCTGCCCGGCCAGCAACTGTTTGTGCCTGCAAAGTAGCCCTGCAGGTTGTGAATGGCAGCCGGGAACCGTCACATTTTCGGGGTCCGCGCTTCGGCACTAAACTGTTCAGGTGAATGACCAGCTAGAGCGTCTGAACCGCCTTCCCCTCCGGACCAACCTTCGTGGCCTGACCCCGTACGGGGCTCCGCAGCTCGACGTTCCCGTTCTGCTGAACGTCAACGAAAACACCCATGGTGTTCCAGCGGACGTGCGGGCGGCAATCAGCGCGGCAGTCACCGAGGCCGCGGCGGGTCTGAACCGGTACCCGGACCGGGAGTTCTCAGAGCTTCGCGACGCGTTAGCGGAGTTCCTCGGCCACGGACTGGACGCGTCGAACATCTGGGCAGCCAACGGTTCCAACGAAGTGCTGCAGCAGATCCTCCAGGCATTCGGCGGGCCGGGCCGGACGGCTCTTGGCTTCCCTCCCACGTATTCCATGTACCCGCTGCTGGCCAGCGGCACGGACACCGAATACATTGCTGGACAGCGTGAAGCAGACTACGGACTCAGTGCCGAATCTGCAGGCCGCCAGGTCAAGGAGCTCCAGCCCAACGTTGTCTTCCTCAGCTCACCCAACAACCCCACCGGAACAGGGCTGGGCCTGGATGTGGTGGAGGCCGTGTACGCCGCCGGCGAAGCCAGCCAGACCATCGTGATCGTGGACGAGGCCTACCATGAGTTTGCCCACGACGGCACACCCAGCGCCCTGACGCTCCTGCCGGGCCGGGAACGCCTCATTGTCACCCGGACCATGAGCAAGGCCTTTGCCCTGGCCGGCGCCCGGCTTGGCTACATGGCCGCCGCTCCCGAAGTCACGGACGCCCTGCGACTGGTCCGGCTCCCGTACCACTTGTCTGCCGTCACCCAGGCCACCGCCCTGGCCGCCCTGCAGCACCGCGAGGCGCTGATGGCTGACGTTGAGGACATCAAGGTCCAGCGCGACCGGATCGTTTCCGAACTGACCCGCCTGGGCCTCACGCCCGCCGCGTCGGACTCCAACTTTGTCTTCTTTGGCGGACTGGACCGGCCCCACGACGTCTGGCAGCAGCTGCTGGACGCCGGCGTGCTGATCAGGGACGTCGGCATCCCTGGCCACCTGCGGGTCACCGCCGGCACTGAGACTGAAACCACAGCCTTCCTCACTGCTCTGGAAGCCATCCTGGCCAGCCAGACAAAGCTTCCCGCCTAAACTTGACCATAGCCGCGCCGCGCGCGCGGGACTTCCTCCTTCTCCGCAAAGGACATATGACCATGAGTTCCACCGGATCCAGCACTGCCGCGACCCGCACCGCACGCATGGAGCGTGCCACCAGCGAATCGTCGGTGCTTGTGGAGATCAACCTCGACGGTACGGGTGTCTCAAACATCGACACGTCCGTCCCGTTCTATGACCACATGCTCACGGCGCTGTGCAAGCACTCGCTCATTGACATGACGGTGAAGGCCACCGGTGACACCCACATCGACGTCCACCACACCGTGGAGGACGTTGCCATCACTTTCGGGGAAGTCCTGCGGACGGCCCTCGGCAACAAAGCCGGCATCCGCCGCTTCGGCGAAGCGACGGTTCCGCTGGACGAGGCACTGGCCCACGCGGTGGTGGATGTCTCAGGCCGGCCCTACCTGGTCCACGGCGGCGAACCCGCGGGACAGGAATACCACCTGATCGGAGGCCACTTCACCGGGTCGCTAACTCGGCACGTCTTTGAAGCCATCACGCTGCACGCAGGCATCTGCCTGCACATGAACGTCATCGCCGGCCGGGATCCGCACCACATCGTGGAGGCACAGTTCAAGGCATTCGCCCGGGCACTGCGTGCAGCCGTGGAGCCGGACCCGCGCGTTGAAGGAATTCCGTCCACTAAGGGTGCCCTGTGAGCGGCCAGATCCTGCGCGACGGCGCTGTGATCGACCCGGCCGCCCTGAAGAAGCCGGAATCGCCGGAGGGCAAGCCCACGGTCACCGTCCTCGACTACGGGTCCGGGAACGTCCGCTCCGCGGTGCGTGCGCTGGAGCGGGCAGGCGCCGAGGTCATCCTCAGTTCCAGGCCCGAAGACGTCCTGAACGCCGATGGCCTGGTGGTGCCGGGCGTGGGAGCATTCGAAACGGTGATGCGCGAACTCAAGGCCGTGGACGGCATCCGCCTCATCGGCCGGCGAGTCGCCGGCGGGCGCCCCGTGCTGGGCATCTGCGTGGGGCTCCAGGTCCTGTTTGAGGCCGGTGTGGAACACGGCACCGAGGCTGAAGGCATGGGGGAGTGGCCCGGCAAGGTGGAGCTCCTCCCGGCCGAGGTAGTGCCGCACATGGGCTGGAACACGGTCAAGGTCCCGGAGGGGTCCAAGCTGTTCGAGGGCGTCGAGGACGAGCGTTTCTACTTTGTGCACTCCTACGGCGTCCAGGAATGGAATTTCGACGTTGTGCAGCCGAGGATGGCTCCGCCCCTGGTCACGTGGTCCGAGCACGGTGCGCCGTTCATCGCCGCCGTGGAGAACGGCCCGCTCTGCGCCACCCAGTTCCACCCGGAAAAATCCGGCGACGCCGGAGCCCGGCTCCTCCGCAACTGGGTGGATGCCCTGCGGAAGCCGACGGCCGCGGACGGCAACGCCTAGATGTGGTCCATAGTCCTGATGGGGCTCGCCGGCCTACTGGTCGGCGGCGCCCTGTCCTTCCGGCAGCAGAAACGGCCGCTCTGGACCCAAATAGGCTTCTACGTCCTGGCCGGCATGTCCCTGCTGGCTGCCTCCCTCCTGACGTTTTCCGGAAGCTAGCCTGCACCGGCGCTCCCGCCCCAACCAGCCGCACAACTACCTGAGGATTCTGAGATGACCACCGCAAACGATCTGCCGGTCCTTGAACTGCTGCCCGCCGTCGACGTCGTGAACGGCCAGGCCGTCCGGCTGGTCCAGGGCGAAGCCGGCAGCGAAACGAGCTACGGTACACCGCTGGAAGCCGCCCTTAACTGGCAGCAGCAGGGCGCCGAATGGGTGCACCTGGTGGACCTCGACGCCGCGTTCGGCCGCGGTTCCAACGCGGAACTGCTCCGCGAAGTCGTGGGCCGCCTGGACATCAAGGTGGAGCTCTCCGGCGGGCTCCGGGACGATGAGTCCCTTGAAGCCGCCCTGGACCTTGGTGTGGCACGCGTGAACCTGGGCACCGCTGCCTTGGAAAACCCGGAGTGGACAGCCCGCGCCATCGACCGCTTTGGCGACAAGATCGCCGTCGGACTCGACGTCCGCGGAACCACACTGGCAGGCCGGGGCTGGACCAAGGAGGGCGGCGACCTCTGGGAGGTACTAGGCCGGCTCGAAGAGGCCGGCTGCGCCCGGTATGTTGTCACCGACGTCACCAAGGACGGAACCCTGCAGGGGCCCAACGTTGAACTGCTGCGCCAGATGGTGGAGAAGACCGGAAAGCCCGTCGTGGCCTCCGGCGGCATCTCCAGCCTCGATGACCTCAAGGTGCTCCGCTCGCTGGTGCCGCTGGGCGTCGAAGGTGCCATCGTGGGCAAGGCGCTCTACGCCGGAGCCTTTACCCTGCCCGAGGCCCTCGACGTCGCTGGCCGCCGCTAGTCCCGCCGGAGACACTGACGGATGGAACACAACGGCAGTGCACGCGGTCAGGACGGTGCGCCGGCGCCGCGCCACCTGCCCGGCCACATCGCCGCAGCCCTCGCCGGGGCCGGCGGCCCCACGGACTCTGCCGGCCAGCCGTGGCAGGGCCGCAGCCTGGCCGGGGACGACGGGAAGATCCACAATTTTGAGGACGACGACGGCACGGCCGACGCCGGATACCTCGCCGCTGTCTCGGCACTCCGGAACGGAAGCGGTGACGAGGCCGCTGTCATAGCCTCGCTGGCCACGGCCAGGGTTTTCATCCCGATCATCGCGCAGCTGGCGGAGGAATCCGAGGGCGATGACGGCCTGGTCTCGGACAAGCAGGCGGACATGGCGCTGGTAATGCTGAAGGCAGCCGACGGCAGGACCGCGATGCCCGCCTTCACCTCGGCCCAGGCGCTTGCCAGCTGGCATCCCGACGCGCGGCCGGTGGCCGTGTATGCCGCCAGGGCCGCCCTCTCCGCCGTGTCGGAGCAGGCAGAACTCCTGGTGCTTGATCCCGGCTCCGAGGTCACCTTTGTGGTCCGGCGGCCCGGGCTGTGGGCTCTGGCGCAGCAGCAGACCTGGGTGCCCTCGTACCTGGACGGGGAGGTGGCCGGCGCCATCGCAGAGGCAGCTGCCGCGTTCCCAGCGGTCCGGAACATCGGGCTCCTCCCGGGCGCCGGCGTCGCCACCACTACAGCGAACGGCGAAACGATGCCCGGCGGCGGCGCCGGACCCGAATTGCAGGTGGTGCTCTACCTTGAGGACGGCCTGGACGCAGCCGCGGTCCAGGACCTGGTGGCCGGACTCCAGGCCGCCTGGTCCCGGAATGTATTGTTTGGGGAGCGCGTTGACTCGATCGAAATCAAGTTGAGGCGCGCTGTTCAATAGCTGACGGTCAGCGGGGAGATCCCTCGGGCTGCCCGCGGCAGACCAAAGGATTTTCCGTGAACTTCGCTTTATACCGGGAGCTGCTCGCCGTCCGGCCGATCAGGCGGCTGCTGCTGGTGGGCATGATTGCCCGCATCCCGCACTCCGCGGCCGGGGTGCTGCTGACCCTGCACATCGTCCTCACGCTGGACAAGGGCTACGCGGCCGCCGGAGCCGCCGCCGCCGTCATGACCATCGGCATAGCCGTGGGCGCGCCGTGGCGCGGCCGGCGCGTGGACACCGTTGGCCTGCGCAGGGCCCTCATCCCGTCGGTGGTGTCCGAAACCGTCATTTGGACGGCGGTGCCGCACGTAACCTACGAATGGCTGCTGCCGCTGGTCTTCATCGGCGGGCTGCTGACCCTCCCCATCTTCAGCGTGGTCCGGCAGTCCCTCGGTGTCCTGGCCGACGGCGACCAGCGGCGCACCGCCTTTGCCCTGGACGCCATCACCACCGAGATGGTCTTCATGATCGGCCCGGCTGCCGGAGCCGTGGTAGCCACCAGCGGCTACTCGGTCCTGGGGCTGACCATCGTGGGGGTGTCCACCTCGCTGGCCGGGCTGTTCCTGATGTGGTTCAACCCGCCCACCCGCAGCGCCACACAAACCCAGGAATGCGAGGCGGACCAGCGCCACGCGGCGGAAATGGCAGTGGTCTCGGCCGCCCCTGCCCACCTCCAGGAAGCGGCCGCGGAACTCGTTCCCGCCGGAGCACATGGCGGATCCGGTATCCGGGGCAGGGTGGCCCACAACTTCGCGTGGTTCACGTCCACTGTGGCGGCCGTCTTCGCGGTTGCCGCAGGCGCAGGCATGGTGCTCAGCGGAACCGACGTCGGCATTGTCGCCGCGCTGGAAACCGGCGGGCACCAGGGCGAAATCGGCATCGTTTTCCTCTTCTGGTGTGCCGCGTCCGTGATCGGCGGCCTCATCTACGGTGCCATGCACCGCGCGGTGTCGCCCATCATCCTGCTGCTGGGAATGGCGGCCCTGACCATCCCGATGGGCTTCGCGCACGACACCTGGTCGCTGGCGCTCGTCTCGGTACTGCCCGGCCTCCTCTGCGCGCCCGTTTTGTCGGCCGCGTCCGAAAAGGTGGCAGACCTGGTGGCTGAGGACCGCCGCGGCGAGGCGATGGGCTGGTACGGCTCCGCGCTGACCGGCGGCGTGGCCCTCGGGGCTCCGCTGGCCGGGGTCTTCATCGACGGCGTGGGATCCTCCGGCGGCTTTGTCTCCGTCGGCGTTGCCGGCGTTGTGCTGTGCCTCGTGGGACTGGTGCTGCAGCAGCGCCGCCGCAGCCGCACTGCCGCCTGACGCGGCGGGGGGACATAACGACGGCGGGCGGACCTTGAGTTCTAGCGGTCGTTGCAACACCCCGATATTTTGGGAGTTGCAACGACCGTGTCGGCTTTGACGGATAAATCGCGTTCCAGCAGGAAGTATTCGCAACTGGAGAAGGACCGGTTCTTTGAGGCGCTTGGCCGGGG
>DATCVX010000460.1:0-2644 GCA_036566705.1 Arthrobacter sp.
CCGCCTGCGAGTCCAGGACCACGGAACCGTCCGCGCCCAGGGTGACCAGGACCCGCTGCAGCCCGCGCCCGGCAAACCGTTCGCGGATCCGGTCCCAGTCGGCGTCGTCCGCTGCGGCGCCAGGCATCCCGGCGTCCGGCATGTCCCCTGAACCAAGGAAAAGCGACGCCTCGTGGGCGTTGACAAGCAGGACGTCCGCCAGTTCCGCCAGTTCCTTGCTGATCGCGGCGTATGGCGAGAGGTTCAGCAGGACGGTGGCGCCGGCGTCGTGCCCTGACCGTGCCGCCGCCTCCACCGTTTCGGGGCTGACCTCGAGGCAGAGGCAGACCACTGCGGCGCCGTCGAACGCGTCCGCCGCCGCCGCGACGTCCGCGGGGGAGAGCGTCCCGTTGGCGCCGGCGGAGATGATGATGTTGTTTTCGCCGTGTCCGTCAACGGCGATGACGGCCACGCCCGTGGCCTCGGACGCGGACGTGCGGACCCGTGAAATATCCACTCCGGCGCCTGCCGCGGAAGACAGCAGCATCCCGCCGTTGGCGTCGTCCCCCACGGCGCCGATGAGGCTCACCTCCCCGCCCAGCAGGCTGGCCGCCACGGCCTGGTTGGCGCTCTTGCCGCCGGGGTTGACGGCGAATCCGGTGCCGTGGACCGTTTCGCCCGGCAGCGGGAGACGCTCGCAGTAGATGGTCAGGTCCGCATTAAGGGACCCGACGACGACGATCCGGCCGGTCTTTTCGACGCCGGTGCCTGCCGCTGCGGCACTCATTCGGCCACCTCAGCCTCGACGGGTTTCGGGATCAGGAGCGAGGCGCCGAACGCGGCAACCGTGATGACCAGGCCGGTGACCACAACGGTCAGGTATGACGCCTTCGCGTCCCCCAGGGCCGACGTCGCCACCAGAACGGCCGGCAGCACCAGGAAGCTGAGGCCCGCGCCAAGGTTGAAGGCACCCGCGTTCATGCCGGGCAGGAAGCCGGGGTTTCCGGCGGGGGAGAGCACCACGCCGAGGCCATTGAGCATGATGTTGACCGTACCGGCGTACATGATGCCCAGCAAGACTGTTCCGGCGATCATCAGCGGCAGGCTGCTGAGCCCAAAGAACGCGATGATGGCCAGCGCAGCGATACTGCCCAGCATGCCGATCCGCAGCACCCTGGTGTAGCCGAGCACAGGGGCCAGCCTGCCGCTGATGGGCCCCACCAGCCAGCCGAGCAGGGCATACGGGGTGAGGATGATCAGCGACATCTCTGTGGGGCCAACCCCGAACCCGGGGGCCGCCGCCTGGACGTAGGCCGGGATGATTCCGTTGATCACGGCGAAGATGCCCGTCATGGTCAGGGTGGTGGTCAGCAGCGGCGCCCAGGTGGAGCGCTGGCGCAGGTGCATGGTCTCCACCATGGGCTGCTTCGCGCGGTTCTCCACCGTCCAGAACGCATAAAACGCGACGGCGGCAACGGCCACCAGCCCGATGGCCAGCATCAGCGTGCCGGTGGAGAATGCGCCCACCAGTTTGGAGCCCTCGTTCAGTGCCGTGAGCAGGGCGCCGACGGCCACCACGATGAAGAACACGCCCAGCCAGTCCATGGTGGTACCGGCGGCGGGCTTGCTTTCGCCGGCGAGGAGGGCGATCAGGGCGGTGGCCACCAGGGCCAGGACCACCATGAGCCAGAAGATGCTGCGGAAGCCGAAGTGCTCGGCGAAGTAGCCGCCCACGAACGAGTCCACGCCGGCCACGCCGCCGTTGACCGCGGTGATGAGGCCCATGAGCGTGCCGTACTTGCGCGGATTGCTGACGGCGGAGCGCAGCATGATCAGGCACAGCGGCACTGTGGGGCCGCTGACGCCCTGGATGATGCGGCCCACAAAGAGCCAGGTCACGTCCGGGGCCAGGGCTGCAATGACGGAGCCGACGGCCATCAGCAGCATCATGCCGATCAGGATCTTCTTCCGGCCGATGATGTCGCTCAGGCGCGGCAGGAAGAGGGAGAAGAGGGCGGCTGCGGTGAAGAACCAGGTCTGGGACAGCCCGATCACGGCCTGGTCGGTGTTGAGCTCGTTGCCCATGGTGACCAGGGCAGGGCTGAGCATGGAGGCGTTGAGCTGGAACGCCACGCAGGCGGCCAGCAGGGCCACCATCAGTGCGGTGACGTTGCCGCGTGAGGTCTTGGCTTCGGTGAGTGTGGCGGTCATTTACTTGATCCCTCCGGCACCCACGGTGACCGTTTCAGCAACGGTGGCGGCAGCGCCGGCGTCGGGTTCGCCGATCCGGATGAGGGCATCGGTGACGAGGTCCCAGAACCGTTCGTGGTCCAGGTCCACGGCGACGGAGGTATTGCAGCCGGCGGGCGCCGGCGCGCGGAAGTCCGCCACCGTCATGCCGAGGGTCAGCGTGCCCTGCAGTTCGATGTCCACGGGCACTTTCCGGGTGGTGACGATGCTGGGGTCGATCACGTAGGCCACGGCGCAGGGGTCATGCACCGGTGGGTAGTCGAAGCCCTGGGCGTCCTTGTACGTCTGGGTGAAGAACTCCATCAGTTCCATCACGAACTGCGCCGGTTTGGTGCCGATGGCCGCGATCTTCGCCACGACTTCCGGCGTGGCCAGTGCCTGGTGGGTGAGGTCCAGGCCCACCATCACCACAGGC
>DATCVX010000461.1:0-3935 GCA_036566705.1 Arthrobacter sp.
ACCGTCCACGAAGGACGAGTCGACCAGGCACGTCGACGCCGCCAGACAACACTCAACGCCTGCCACGCCCGACATCCTCACCGATACCGAACCAAACCCACCGCACCAGCTGCCCCGGCCCACGCCGGCATCAACTCCAAATCCAACCTGCTGTCACAAACAGCTTGATATATACCGACGCTCCAGCTACCTCGCACCGTTCCAGCGACCCAGGGGATTGCAGCGTCGCAGGCGCTAGCGGCCCAGCACCACGTTCGCAGGCTCCTCGCCCGCGAGCAGCAGGGAGATCTGCCGCCGGACCAGCCTGGCCATCCGCGGCAGCATGGCCGAGCTGGCCCCGCCCACGTGGGGCGTGATCAGCACTCCGGGAACTGTCCACAGCGGATGGTCCACCGGCAACGGCTCGGGGTCGGTCACATCCAGCGCGGCCCGCAGCCTCCCCGACGACGTCTCTCGAAGCAACGCGTCGGTATCGGCCACCGGGCCGCGGGCCACGTTCACCAGCAGCGCGCCGTCCGGCATCGCCGCCAGGAACTTCCGGTCCACCAGCTGCCTTGTCTGCTGGCTCAAGGGCACGCTGACCACCACAATGTCATGCAGCGGCAGCTGCTGGTACAGCGAGTCGATCCCGTGGATGCGGCCCCGCTCATCGTCGCGTTCACGGCTGGCCATCCGCGTCACGTGGGTTTCGAACGGCAGGAGCCTGGCCTCGATGGCCTTGCCCACTCCGCCGTAACCCACCAGCAGCACGCGCCGGTCCGCCAGGCTGGGACGCTGGCTGTTGTCCCAGGTCCCCGTCGCCTGGTTCTGCACAAAGTCCGGAATCCCGCGCTGGCTGGCAATCATCATTCCCAGGGCGAGCTCGGCCGTGGACGTCTCGTGGACCCCTGCCGCATTGGCGAAAAGGCAACCCGCGGGCAAAACGGCCGCTACGCCGTCGTACCCGATCGACTGGCTCTGCACGAGCCCCACCTCAACGCCGTCCAGCGCGGCCAGCACGCCCGGCTTGCCCATGTAGGGCGGCACCAGCAGGTCAAACTGTTCCGACGGCGGCGGTCCGGCCAGGTCCCACAGGACAAAGTCGACGCCGGCGGACGGCCCCACGGCATCCAGCAGCTTCTGGTCCGGCAGGCTCACGCGGAGGCGGGCCGTCACTGAGCCACCACCAGCTTGACGTTGGCAGCCCGGAGCGCGTATTCGATCTCCCGCGGCGGCGGAGCATCCGTGACGAGGACGTCTGCCGAGTCAAACGCCGCGAGCCGGGCCAGTGCGTACCGCAGCATTTTCTGGTGCGTGGCCACCACCACTACCTGTTCGGCGGCGTTCATCAGCGCAATCTTGGTGGCACGTTCCACATCCCGTTCGATGTAGAACGCCTCGTCATGGATTCCGCTGACCCCGATGAACGCCGTCTTCGCGCGGAGGCCCGCCGCGGCGGTGACCGTCATGGGCCCGTTGAAGGCCTGACTGTCCAGGAGCAGCTCACCGCCGAGGCAAATGGTCCGGGCCGATGTCAGCTGCAGGCAGCGCTGGATGGCGGGTGCCGAGTGCGTGATGATCGTGCCCGCAAACGACGCCGGCAGCTCCTGGGCGATCTGGTAGGTGGTGGTCCCGGCGTCCAGGATGATGGCGTCCCGCTCGCTGATCATCGACACGCAGGCCTGCGCCACCCGCTGCTTCGCGTCGGCGTCCTCCCGGACCCTGGCCGCGAAGTCCGCGTTCTGCCCGCTGGCGTTGACCGCGCTGACTCCGCCGTGCACCACCCGCACCAGCCCCTTCTGGGACAGCACGCGGGTGTCGCGCCGGACCGTCATGTCCGAAACGGCGAACGTCTCGGCGAGGTCCATGGTGGAGATGAATCCCCGCCGATCGAGCTGGTCAAGGATGGTGCGCTGGCGGGGCGTCAGCGGCGCCTCTTGATGTGAGCTGCTCATAACCCCTTCTCCTGCTTCCCCCCGGCCGGACGCATTGGCCTGGCAGCGTGCTTGAATTCCAACACAAATCTACTTAATGCCTGACGCCCGCGCCCGCATTCGCCAACTCCACGGGGCGCCCCTCCTTGATGGAACGCTCCGCCGCAAGGCCCATCCGCACGGACTGCAGGCCGTCGGCCACCGTGACTTCCACCGGGCCCTCGCCCAGGATGGCCTTCCGGTAGCCAAGGTGTTCATAGTACGTGGAACCGTGGTGGGCGCCGGCGGCGAGCACGGCTTCATCAACCGGAACCTCGTGCATTTCCGGACCCAGGGGCGAGCGCGGGCTGAATTCCACCGTTGCCTCGGCTTCGTCGCCCTCGATCCAGTGGTTGGCCGCCACCGGAATAAGGGTCTCGATCTTGGCGGCGTCGCCAACGATCGAGATGCGTTCCTGGAACTTGGAGCCCTCGGCGAACATGGAAAGCTCCAGCATGGCCCGGCGGCCGCCCTTGAAGTCCACAATCACGTAGGCGTTGTCGATCATGTCCGAGACCCTGCCGTCGTAGACCTCGTCCATGTGGTTGACGTCGTGGCCGCCGCTTGCGTAGACCCGGACCGGCTCGTCCTGCAGGATCAGCCGCATCAGGTCAAAGAAGTGGCAGCACTTCTCCACCAGGGTTCCGCCGGTCCGCTCGGCAAACCGGTTCCAGGCGTCCACCTTGTGCAGGAAGGGGAACCGGTGCTCCACGATGGACAGCATGTAGATGTTGCCCAGTTTGCCGCCGTGGGCGGCCTGGATGATCTCCTGGACCGGCGGCATGTACCGGTACTCCATGGCCACCCAGACGGGGGCCGGATAGCCGGCTGCGATGGATTCAAGTTCGTCGGCCTGCTCCGCCGTGGTGCACACCGGCTTTTCCACCAGTACGGGCAGGTTGGTGCCGCTGGCGAAAATATCCTTCAGGATGCCCAGGTGCGTGTCGTTGGGGCTGGCGATCACCAGCGCATCCACGAGGCCTGAATCCAGCAGTTCCTGGTGGTGCGGGAAGGTCTGGACGTCGTAGCCGATCTCGGCCACAGTCTCTGCAAGGGATGACGCCTGGGGGTCGGAGACGGCGGTGATCCTGCTTCCGGGGATCAGGGCAAGGTTCCGGACGTGTTCGCGGGCCATGTGGCCGGCACCGATAAGGCCGTAACGAATGGTCCGGACCGATTCCGCAGAAGGCAATGACATGAGCTGCTCCGTTTCTCTACGTTGAGTTTTTGGGGGGACCGCGGCGTTGCATCCCAAACAGAACTATACCGAAAGTGTTGTTATTCCAACATAGCGTGTGTATATTTCTTCAGTATCAGCCGTAACTACAACGAGGTGGAACGTGCCCCAACCATCATCTGGAACCCTGCTCTTCGTAGGCTGCGCCACTCTTGACTCCATTGCACTCGTCCAGGATTACCCCGCCGCGGACAGCCGCACCGTTGCCTTGGACTTCGCGACGGCGGGCGGCGGACCGGCTGCCACCGCAGCCGTAGCAGCCGCCCGGGCCGGCGCAACCACGGCATTCGCCGGAGTCATCGGAACGGACGAGGAAGGCGACCGCATCATCAGCGGTTTGCAGGCCGAAGGCGTGGACACCACAGCGGTGATCCGCGACCCTGCCGTCAAAACAGGTGCCAGCGTGATTGTGGTGAGCACGGCCACCGAAAGCCGGGCCATCGTCACCCGCCCGGTGCCGCCGGTCAGCTTCCCTGCGGAGGGCCGCTTCCGCGAACTGCTGGACTCCGCTGCCTGGGTCCACGTTGACCACCTGGGCTGGAATGCCGTCTCGTCCATTCCCGGCGTCAACCCCGCCCAACTGAACATCAGCGTGGACGCCGGCAACCCCATCCCGTCCTTCAGCCCGCGCGGCGTGGCCCTCTACGTCCCCACCATCGAGCGGCTCCGCGCCGAGTACGGCGAGCAGCTGACCGTTGAGGAGCTCCTCCAGAAAGCCATCGACGACGGCGCCTCCGCCGTCGTCG
>DATCVX010000462.1:0-3804 GCA_036566705.1 Arthrobacter sp.
CCCTGCCCGAACCCATGCTGCTCGGATCGATGGAACTGGCTGACGGTTCCAGGGCTGTGGGGTTCGCCTGCGATGCAGTGGCGGCCGCGCAGGGGGAGGACATTACGCGCTACGGCGACTGGCTGGCAGCCAAGGACCACGTGACTCAACCCAAGAGCGTGTGGCAGGCCCTGGGGGATGCCGCGCTGGCAGGGTTCAGCCGCGGAGCTTAGCCCTTGAAGTACTCCGAGATATCCGTCACCAGCTCCTTGACGGCGGCAGGGATGGAGCCGTGGAAACCCTTGGGGGACAGCTCGAAGGTGCTTCCGGGAACGGCGGCGTGGAGCCGCCGGGCCGTGACCTTGTAGTAGCCCGGGCTCTTGCCGCCCACCATGAAGTGCGTGTTGGCAGGCAGGACGGCGAAATCGCGGACGTGCTCGGCCTCATCGTAGGCCGCACGCAGCTCGCCCACCCCCGTGGGCATGAGCTCGCGGAACATCCGGTTGACTTTCGTGCGCGACACCAAGGCCATCAGCCCGGCCAGGACAGGTTCGGGGATCCTGGCGAGGGCGGTGGCGGGCTGCATTCCTTTCTTCAGCCGGGCCAGCGCATGCCCCACGTTGCCGGCGTCGACCGCGGCTTCGAAGTCGTCCAGCCATGCGGTGTCGATGCTGCCGTCGATGTTCACCGCGGCGTCGTACACGCACAGCTTGTCCGGAACATAGCCGCTTCCGGTGAACTCCTGCACAGCGTTCAGCGCGACGGAGCCGCCCAGGCTGTGCCCCAGGATGTTGCGGGCGCCGGTGGTGTCCAGGACCGTGCGGAGATCGGCGATTTCGGTGGCCATGGAGTAGTCCGCCGGCTGTTCGCTGGACTTGCCGCGGCCCCGGCGGTCGTAGACGTCCACTGCCCAACCGTCGCCCAGGCCCTTCGCCAGCGCCTGGGAAAACGGGCGGTAGATCAGGGCGGTGAGGAACGCGCCACCGATCAGCACCACGCGGCGTTCCCCCGGCGCATCCACGGTGCCGTAGCTGTACACAGCCAGCCGGCTGCCGTCGTGCGTTGGCACTACCTGTTCTTTCACCCTCCCCATCCTAGGGGCGGGGGCTCCGGCATCCCCGGGCGGCGGAGCCGGCAGGACTGCCGCGAAGCCGGTACGCCGAACTCCCGGTAAACTTGGGGATTGTGACTTCCCAAAACACCCCCGCCCCCAAGAATGCCCCAGAGCCCCTCGACGCCAGCGAACAGATGCGCATCCGCATGGAAAAGCGCGCCAAGCTGATCGAGCGCGGCAGCGAGGCATACCCGGTGGGTGTTGAGCGCACGCACTCCCTCACCGAGATCCGCGAAAAGTACGCGCACCTCGAAGCTGACGAGACCACCGGCGACGTTGTGGGCGTCACCGGCCGCGTGGTTTTCGTGCGCAACACCGGAAAGCTGTGCTTCGCCACACTGCAGGAGGGCGGCGTTGACGGCAAGGGCACCCGGCTCCAGGCCATGCTCAGCCTCGCCAACGTCGGCGAAGAAGCGCTCGCCGACTGGAAGGCCCTGGTGGATCTGGGCGACCACGTGTTCATCAAGGGCGAGGTGATTTCCTCCCGCCGCGGCGAGCTGTCCGTGATGGCCGACTCCTGGTCCATGGCCTCCAAAGCGCTCCGCCCGCTGCCCGTCCTGCACGCGGAACTGAACGAGGAAACCCGCGTCCGCCAGCGGTACGTTGACCTGATGGTGCGCGACGAAGCCCGCGAAATGGTCTACACCCGTGCCGCGATTACCCGCTCCATCCGCGAGAGCCTCCACCGCCACAGCTACGTGGAGGTTGAGACGCCCATCCTGCAGCTGGTGCACGGCGGCGCCCTGGCCCGCCCGTTCGAAACGCACATGAACGCGTTCGACCAGAAGATGACGCTGCGGATCGCCACCGAGCTTTACCTCAAGCGCGCTGTGGTGGGCGGCATCGACCGCGTCTACGACATGGGCCGGGTCTTCCGCAACGAGGGCGTGGACTCCACCCACAGCCCGGAATTCACCACGCTGGAGTGCTACGAGGCCTGGGCGGACCAGTTCGTTATGGCGCAGCGCATCAAGGAGATCATCCTCGACGCCGCGGATGCCGTGGGTGCCGGCCGCACCCTCCAGACCGAGGCCGGCGAGATCAACCTCGACGGCGAATGGGCCTGGGTCTCTGTCTACCCCGGATTGTCCGACGCCGTTGGCCAGGATGTCACGCCCGACACTTCGCTGGAGGTGCTGCGCGAAATCGCCGAAAAGCACGAGGTCAAGGTTGACCCGAAGTGGGACGCCGAGAAACTCGCCGTGGAGCTGTTCGGTGAAATTGTGGAGCCCACGCTCCTTAACCCCACGTTTGTGTACGACTACCCGCCGTCCGCTCAGCCGCTTGCCCGCCCGCACCGCGAGGACGGCCGGCTGATCGAGGCCTGGGACCTCATCATCGGCGGCATGGAACGCGGCACGGCCTTCTCCGAACTGATCGACCCCGTCATCCAGCGCGAGCGGCTCACAGAGCAGTCCCGGCACGCGGCCGCAGGTGATGTCGAGGCCATGCAGCTGGACGAGGACTTCCTCCGGGCCCTCGAATACGGTGCGCCGCCGATGGGCGGCATCGGCCTTGGCATCGACCGGCTGGTCATGCTTTTCACCGGCGCCGGCATCCGCGAAACCATTCTTTTTCCGCTCCTGAAGCCCGAAGGCCACTGAGCATGGAATACGTAGCCGTACTCCTGCCGTCGCTTGTAGTGGGCCTGCTTTTCTGGTTCGCCATGAAATCGATCTTTAATGCCGATAAGTCCGAACGGCAGGCTGAAGCGCGCGCCCAGGCAGAAGCCGAAGCGCGTTCCGCTGCCCCTTTGAAGGCGCCGGACGCGGAATCCGATAAATAAATCGAAAGTACTTTCTGCGATTATCCCCAGGAACCTTTTGACACTTTGACGCGTTGCCATAAAGAGGGCCATACTTTTTACAGGAACATCCTGCTTTTCTGACAACCCGAACCTTCCCAAGAGGACTATTTAATGGCACAGAAAGTAAACATCATCCTCGTAGATGATCTGGATGGGGGATCCGCGGACGAGAATGTCCGTTTTGGCCTCGATGGGGTCAGCTACGAAATTGATCTGTCCTCGGCCAACGCGGCCGAGCTCCGTTCGTCCCTGGAGCGGTTTATTGCCTCAGGGCGCAAGACATCCGCCGGCCGGGCCACCCGCGCCAAGGCGGTTGTGGGTGCCCGCAGCAATGACTCTGCCCAAATCCGCCAGTGGGCACGGGACAACGGCTACACAGTTAACAGCCGGGGTCGAATTCAGGCTGAAATCCAGGAAGCCTACCAAAAGGCAAATTCCTGATATCGGCCCCTCGCCGGCGTAATAGGCCCTGCCTTCACCCTTGGGTGAAGGCAGGGTTTTTTGCTGCCAATTGAAGAATGTGTAAGGGTCGCGCGCGTAGCCTCAAAAAAGCCGTTGCTGCCGGTGCCGGACCCCTGATCGAATTAGCCCTCTCGAATCGATGCGTGACGGCAGGCTTGAATGTCTGGAAAAAGCGCCGCCCGGCGGTTTACGGCAATCCTTGGAGCTTTGTTTCTTGCCTTAGCCGCGCCCCTTGGCGCAACCGATGCCTGGGCATCCTGGCCTGCCGGGAAGGCTGCCGGAGATATTCCCGCGCCGGCCACGGTTTCCCCTGTGGCGAACACGCTCCACAAGACTGGGTCGGCCACGTAGCATCAAAGTACGTCGTAGCTAGGAGTGTGGCGAAATGTTTGAGCGATTTACGGACCGTGCCCGTCGCGTAGTTGTGCTTGCCCAAGAAGAG
>DATCVX010000463.1:0-7075 GCA_036566705.1 Arthrobacter sp.
ACACTCCGGCCCCGCGGACTGTTGCGCAGCCGCAGGGCGCCCCTATCCGCCAGGAGACGGTTTTCGCCGCCGGGGATGACCGCGGCCTGTTTGATGAGCCCCGTATTTCGGGCGGCCCGGTGTCCACCCAGTCGCTGCCGACCGGCACCGCAGCGGACACTCCGCTGAGGGAAGAGGATGATCCGTTCCGCAGCACCACGGCACGGGATGTGGAAGGTCGTCACCTGTGAGCAGCCAGATTCCCGAACCTCCCGCTTCGGCGGCGCATGTGAAGGCGGATAACACGTCGTTGGGTGATCTGCTTGGTGAGGTGACCCGTGACCTGTCTACGCTGATGCGCCAGGAAGTCGAACTCGCCAAGGCCGAACTGAAGCAGTCCGCCTCGAAGGCCGGCAAGGGCGGCGGCATGCTTGCCGGCGCGGGCGTGGCCGGGCACTTCGTCCTGCTCTTCCTTTCCATCGCACTCTGGTACGCCCTGGGTGAGCTGATGGGACTGGGCTGGTCCGCCGTCGTCGTCGCCCTGATCTGGGGCTTCATCGCCGCGGTCCTGGCCTCTGTCGGCCGGAGCGAACTTAAGCAGGTCAAAGGCCTGCCCCAGACAGGCGAAACACTCTCAGAAATCCCCCCAACCCTGAAACCCGGTGAGGTAAAACGATGAGCGATAACCCGGACGCAATCCGTTCAGACATAGAAGCAACCCGAGCCAGGCTCGGCACCAACGTCGACGCCGTGGCCGACAAAGTCACCCCGTCCAACATCGTCCACCGCCAAACCGACAAGGTCAGGGACGCCGTCTTCGGCGTAAAGGAGAAAGTCATGGGAGCAGCCGACCACGCCACAGCCAACATCCACAGCGGCACGGGCCACGCCGGCGACGCCGTGGGCTCCACTCTCGGGGACGCCGGCCACGCGATCGGCGACGCCCCGGCCCAGGTCAAAACCAAAACCCAGGGCAACCCCCTGGCCGCCGGCCTCATCGCCTTCGGCGCCGGAATGCTGCTCTCCTCCCTCATCCCCGCCAGTGAGAAGGAACGCGAAGCCGCCGACGCCCTCAAAACCGCGGCCGAACCGCTGACCACCGAACTGACCGAAGCCGCGAAGGACGTGGCCCAGGGCCTGAAGGAACCAGCCCAGGAAGCGA
The DNA here is from genome assembly GCA_036566705.1 of Arthrobacter sp. Lineage (GTDB taxonomy): Bacteria > Actinomycetota > Actinomycetes > Actinomycetales > Micrococcaceae > Arthrobacter. Next base: position 1,142 of record DATCVX010000463.1, read on the forward strand.
TGGAAAACGTCAAGGCCACCGCCACCGACGCCGCCGAACACGTCAAAACCGAAGGCCAATACGCAGCAGCGGACGTACGTGACAAGGCATCAGACGCCAAGGACCACGTCCAGAACGCCTGACCCCTAAGCAGCAGACAGGCCGGCTCCCGCCTCCCCCGGCGGCGCCGGCCTGTCTGTTTTCAGCTCCGCCTTCAGCGCGGGAGAGGATCCCATGACACCTCATGATGCCCAAGAAACCAGCACCGCCAAGGCAGCCCAGGCCCCGGCACCGGACGATCCCCGGAAGCCGGACAGTCCCACAGACGTCACCAAGCCATCCTGGAAGTACATCGCCAAAAAGACTCTGCGGGAGTTCTCCAAGGACCAGTGCCCCGACCTCGCTGCGTCCCTCACCTACTACGCTGTGCTGTCCCTGTTTCCGGCACTCCTGGCCCTCGTTTCGCTGGTGGGGATTTTCGGCGATCCGGAGAAGACGACGGCGGTCCTGCTGGAGATCGTCCGCGGCATCGCTCCCGCTGACACCGTTGATACTGTCAGCGGCCCGGTGGAGGAACTCGCTGCTTCCCCTGCCGCCGGCCTCACCCTTTTCCTCGGCCTGGCAACCGCATTGTGGTCAGCCTCCGGGTATGTGGGCGCGTTCGGCCGGGCCATGAACCGCATCTACGAAGTGGACGAGGGCCGGCCGTTCTTGAAACTGCGCGGGACCATGCTGGCGGTCACCGTGCTTGCCGTCGTTATCGTGGCCCTGCTCGCCGGCATGTTGGTCCTGAGCGGACCGGTCTCGGAGGCAGTGGGAGGCGCCATCGGGCTGAGCGGAGCCTTCCTCACGGTGTGGAACATTGCCAAGTGGCCAGTGATCGTGGCTCTGGTCATCGTGATCATCGCCGTCCTCTACTACGCCACCCCGAACGTAAAACAGCCCAAGTTCAAGTGGATGAGCATTGGCTCCCTGATTGCCCTGGTCATTTTTGTCCTGGCATCGTTGGGCTTTGCCTTCTATGTGGCCAACTTTGGAAACTACAACAAGACGTACGGGGCGCTGGGTGGCGTGATCGTGATGCTCCTGTGGCTCTGGATCCTGAACATGTCGTTGCTGTTCGGTGCCGAGTTCGACGCCGAGATGGAACGCGGACGCCAGCTCCAGGCCGGCATCAAAGCTGAGGAAACCATCCAATTGCCGCCCCGCGACACGAAAAAGAGCGAGAAGCTGCAGAAGCAGGAGAAAGAAGACATCCGGCACGGCCGTGAACTCCGCGAGCGCCACGACGGTGACGCCAATCGGAAGGACTAGGCAGGGTCGCAAACTTGGAGGAAAATCAAAACAGGACAGGCCCCATTCAGCTTGCTTGTGTCATTTGGGCACGGGCGTCAGACGGGGTCGGCGGTGAGTTGGCCTCTTCTGAGACCGAGGCCAGTCCCCCCAGTCGCCGTCGGCCCCCTCGGTCCGAAGACCCATTTTCGCCGGCCCTGCTCGACGCCGTTTTGGCCCTGTTGACCACCGCCCGCGCTGGCTAGCATGGAAGAACCACCGGTGGCAGTCCGCCGCCGCAAACAAGCCGTATCACCTGGCCCACACGCCGGGACGGCACCCGCCGTCCCGGCCCTTTTGCTTAAGGCGGTCCGTCGGCCGGATCAGCCTTCGACTGCCACGGCCGGTTCCAACCCAAGGGTTAGGAGATAAGCGCCGAATCCGTGGGGCGCCCGGGCATGGACCCGGCCCGACGTCAGCACCCGGATGCTATCTGTGGCCATGACCGCGAACCCGCGCCGACGCAGCCTCTCCACCAGTGCGCGGTCTTCGTGCGAGCGCTGGCGCGGAAAACCACCCGACGCCTCGTAAGCCGATGCCCGCACACCAAAGTTGGCTCCGTAGACGTGGGCGTGGTTCTCCTCAACCGGATGCCTGGCATGCCAGCGCCGCAGGATTTCAGCGTCCATGCCCTCCGGATCCGGTTCCACTGATCCGAGCACGGCGTCCGCTCCGGTGTCCGCGAGCCCGACCTGGCGCTGCAGCCAGTTCACGGGAACGCAGGAGTCGGCATCCGTGTTGGCCAGCCACAGCCGCCGGGAAGCAGCACCCGCGGATGGTGGACAAGCAGCCAGCAGCGTTTCGATGCCCGCCCGGCGGCTTTTCCCCACGCTTCGGAAGGCAACCTCAAGCAGGGTGATGCGCGTGTCCGCCGCCGCGACCCGCGCCGCGATCTGACGGGAGTTGTCGGTACAGGCGTCCAGGACAACCACGATCGTGACCCCGACACCGGGCTGGCACGCCTGCAGGGCGTTGGCCGCGGCCTGGATGCCGGCGAGGGCCCGGGCCAGGTGCTGCCCCTCGTTGTGGACCGGCACGACGACGGCGACCTGCCCAATGCGGTCCATCACGGCTCCGGACTGGTGGCGTCCCGCGGCGCCACCAGGGTTTCCAGCACAAAATCCCGCTCCCGGTAGAGGCCCGCGGCGGGCCAGCGCAGACGGTCCCGTACGAGCGTGTGGACGGTCTCGCCGTCGAGCTCCCAGCCGGAGACGGGGTGCCGCCAGTGGCACAGCAGGAGTGTGCCCCCGGGCTCCAGCGACGCCTCGATGCGATCCAGCATGAGCACCAGCTCCGCCGGCGACAGGTAGTAGCCCACTTCGGAGACCACCACCAGGTCGAACGTGCCGTCCGGCCACTCCCCCGGAAGGGTGACCTGCCGGGTGGCCACGCCGGGGAACGGGGCCAGCCTGGCGGCGGCTTGCTCCAGCGCCGTGCTGCTGGCGTCCACGGCGAGGAGGCTGGTACAGCGGTCCGCGAGCTCAAGGCTGAGCGTGCCGATGGAGCAGCCGATCTCGAGGCCGGAACGGTAGTGCTCCTGCGGCAGTGTGGCCAGGGTCAGGGCCCGTTTTCGGCGTTCGTACCAGCTGGTGGTGTATTTCCACGGATCCTCGGAGCGCGAATGGACCTCGTCAAAGATCCGTTCGGCGTCCGCGCTGCTGTGCGGGGCGGAGGCAACGCTGGCTGCAGGCGTCCACGCGAACGTCTCAAACGGGCGGTCAAAATGCCGGAGGAACTCCGCGTTCAGCAGGGCTTCGTCGCCCGGATGGGGCGATAGCGGGAGCACCTGGCTGGCATGGGCGCCCATTGCCGCCGCTTTGGCCTCCTGTGCTGCCCGGCCCAGCGGAAACCGCACCCAGGACTTCCACTCAGGGTGGGCCGGCGTTGCCCACAGCCAGTACCAGATCGGGTATTCGAGCAGCGCATGGCCACCCTCGAGCGCTGCCTGCGCCGCGGCCTCACCCAGGGCGTTGTGGTCCGTGTGGCCGTCAGCACGGTACGGAGCCACAATCACCAGCTGTTCCGGCGGGCCGGCATGGCGACTGACGGCCTCACGCAGGCCGGCGGTGATCTCGGTGACGTGCTCGGCCAAGCCACCATCCGGCAGGCCCAGGTAGCGCCAGTTCCCGGCATGCCCCAGCGCCGCCAGTGCCGCGCCAAACTCGTTGACCCGGGTGGTCCCCAGCTGGTCCGGGGAGACTGTTTTCGAGCGGGGATGCGACCTCTCCCCCGCGGTGCACAACACAACGTCGACGTCGGCCTCAAGGGTGTGCAGCTGCGCCAGCAGCCCGCCGGCACCGAGCGTCTCGTCGTCGGGGTGGGCCGCCAGGACCACAAACCGCATCCCTGCCAGCTCCTCCGGGGCAAGCGGCAATGCTGCAATTGCGGCGAGGCCGCTGGCAGCCCAGACGGCCTCATCGGTCCCTTCGTCCGTGTGCGAAAACGTCACCACAGCCGTTCTCCCTTCAGGGTCAGCGCCCCGAGTTGCGCGTCGTCGCGCTGCGCGTGGTGCTGGCGCACATAGAGCGCCAGGTCAGCCATCCGCTTGGCATACGGCTCGTCGAACGCCAGTGGTGCCGGCCCGCGGTTCCGGCTGACCAGGGACAGGACGCGTTCGACGGCGGCAGCCACCGTGCCGCGCACGCGCAGCGCTTCGCTCCACGCGCTCCGGTCAGTGTCCGGACGGTCAGCAGCTCCATGGCGATCGCCGCCGGAGGCGGGTTGATCGCCGCCGACGGGTCCGCCGTCGTCGATCAGTACTGCCGTCCGCGCCAGGTACTGCAGCGTGGACGTGAGGATCCGGTCCGTTTCGCCCAGGCTGGCGAGTGCGATCTGGTCCGGTTCGCGGCCGCGGCCCGAAGCCCCACGAAGGGCGTCCGCGTAGTCCCTGGCTACGGCCACGGCTCCGCCGAGCCAGCAGGCGGCCACGCCCATGCCGCCCCACGCGAAGCCGGGGCGGTCGAAGTACCAGCCCTCGCCGCCCAGCTGGCCGGCCGGGACCCGGTTGAAGTGCACGGTCCCGCTGGGAATCTCCTGCAGCCCGCGGGCGATCCACACCGGCTGCTCGCAGGTCACTCCCGGGTGGTGGAGGTCCACGGCGAAGGCAGCCCTGCCGCCCGTTTCGGTGTAGGCGGTAATCACAGCATGGTCCAGCAACGGCGCCAGGGAGCACCACGGCTTTGACCCGTTCAGGAGGATGCCGCCGTCGCCCGCTGTGGCTTCCAGCTTTGCCCCCGGGCCTTCGGCAGCGAACACCCCCCACGCGCCCTCTATGCTGCCCGGATCCCACCCTGACTGGGTGAGGATGGCCAGCGCATCAAGGTGCGGCTCGAAGATCCGGCCCGCGGCGACATCAACGGCGGTGACGGAGGCCAGCAGCTCCCACAGCCGAGCAGTGCCGCCGTGGCCTGGCTGCGGCCACGCCCTTCCTGCCTCGCGCGCCAGCGTAAGGAGCGCCGGCACGTCACCCACCGCCGGGGGCACGGCGTCGAGCAGGCTTGCCAGGGCGGCGTCATCTCCCGGCGCCGCACCGAACCTGACGGGCCGCGGGCCCCGATGTTCAGATGCCGCCCGGGGATCAGTCCGGGTACTGGGTTCCTTCACGGCGGGCCTGCCTGCCACAGCCTATTTGTCAGCCGGCTCGGCGGCGGCGGCTGACAGCGTCATGGTCTCCGCGTTCACCTGAAGTTCGGTCAGGTCCGTGAGGACCGGCTGAAGGTTACTGGCCAGGGTGGGCGCTTTCATCGATTACCTCCGCTGCAGCTTTTCGTACAGCCCGGGGATCCGGGCGGGAAACTATTCTAAGCATACTTAGCAATTTCCCGGAGGCTGAATTTTTGGGGCCCGACGACGTACCGGCGGCCCGGCGCTGTCACCGGATGACGGCCAGGGCGAACCCGTCCCATCCTTTGGAGCCGACCGTCTGGATCACCGTGGCATCAAGCTGCGGGTGCTTCCCCATCAGCTCAAGGGCGCTGATGATGCCCGGCGCGTTGACCGGGTCCATGGCCGGCTCCAGCACTGCCCCTTCCCACACGGCGTTATCGAGGATCACCGTGGTGCCGGGCCGGCCCAGCCGGACTGCCCACTCGAGGTATTTGGAGTCGTTCTCCTTGTCCGCATCGATAAAGACAAAGTCGAAGGCTTCCTGGCCCTCTGCCTCCAGTGCGGCAAGTGAATCCAGCGCAGCGCCGATCCGGATTTCAACTTTGTGGCCCACACCGGCGGCATCGAGGTTGGCCCTGGCCACGTCAGCGTGTTTGGTGAGGTATTCGCACGTGACCAGCCGGCCGTCGTCGGGAAGTCCCTGGGCCATCCAGATGGTGCTGAAGCCGGCCAGTGTGCCGATCTCCAGGACCCGCCGCGCGCCGGACATCTGAACCAGGAGCTTGAGCAGCTTCCCGGCGTTCGGTGCCACCTCGATCGGCGGCATCCCGGCGTCGACCGCGGACTGCACCGCCCGCTGCAGCGACCCGTCGGGATGGACCACCTTGTCCGTCAGGAATTCCTCCACGGCAATCCAGCCTGGCTGGGGCTTGTGCTCAAACATGGCCACAGTCTGGCACGCCGGCAGGCGCGGGTCTAGGCACGCAGGCGGCAGGGCTGCAGTATCTTGTGCTGGCC
>DATCVX010000464.1:0-15623 GCA_036566705.1 Arthrobacter sp.
CGCGAAGCGTTGGAACTCGAATGGCTCGAAGCCCTGGAAGTCCTCGGCGAGTAGCCCGCGTTTGCTCTCCGTTAGCGGCGGCTTGGGTGCCGGAGCCGGCCCTTCGCCGTCGCTTAGACACGACGCAAGGGGGCTACTCGCTCGCTGAGCGAGCTCGCAGCCCGTTGCGCCGCGATGCGCTCCTTTCCGAAGGGCCGCCTCCGGCGAGCATCGTCACGTTTCGCCGTGGAACAGTGGGCAGCCCGCGCGGAACGTTCCGCAGGGGTACTCGTGAAGGCGCACCCGACGGACGTGTCAGCAAGGGTGCCGCGGTGAACGTCGCGCTGGCGGGCGCCGAACGGAACCTGATGCAATAGCGGGGCAGGGGGCCTTCGCGTAGTCGCGCATCGCGGCGCATCGTGGCGTGCAGGTCGCCCAGCGACCGGAGCGCCACCTATGCGCTGTAAGCGTCGTCCCGAGGGCCCCGACGCGAGCTTGCGAGTGTTGGGAAGGGACCTACGCGCTAAGCGACGGCGAAGGACGACAGCGCCGCGAAGGTGACCACGGACGACGGCGAAGGGCGCCAGCGCCGCGTAGATGACCACGCGGGGATGAAACGCTATGCCTCGCTCGTCAGTTCCGGGTCCTTCTTTAGTCCGGTGAGGCCGTTCCAGGCGAGGTTTACCAGGTGCGCCGCTACGGTGTGCTTGTCGGGTTGGCGGCTGTCCTGCCACCATTGGCCGGTCATGGCCACCATGCCCACGAGCATCTGTGCGTACATGGCGCCGTCCTCGGCACTGAAGCCGCGGCGGTCGAATTCGTCGGAGAGGATGTGTTCCACGCGGGCGGTCACGTGGGAGAGCAGGGTGGAAAAGGCGCCCTCAGGCTGCGACGGCGGGGCGTCCCGCATGAGGATGCGGAAGCCGTCGGTGCGGTCCTCGATGTAGGTCAGCAGGGCCAGGGCAGCGCGCTCCACCAGGATGCGTGGCTTGGCTTCTTCGGTCAGGGCGCTGTTGATCGCGTCAAGCAGGATGCGGAACTCGAAGTCCACCACCTGGGTGTACAGGCCCTCCTTGGAACCGAAGTGCTCGTAGATGACCGGCTTGGAGACGCCGGCGCAGGCGGCGATTTCCTCAATGGTGGTTCCGTCGAGCCCGCGGATGGCGAAGAGCCCGCGTCCCACCTCGATCAGCTGGCTGCGCCGCTGCAGGCCTGTCATCCGTGTCCGGGGAGGGTTGTTGCTCACATTTCCATCATGCCCTACCGGATGGAGGCCCCTTGATCCGGGCAGATTCCGGCCGATGTCGCATCGGGCCCCGAACCCATGGCAAAATAAATACTTGTGCCCGGGCCTTGTGCCGGCGGCATGGTCCGCCCTGGTGTAATGGCAGCACCCCGGCCTTTGGAGCCGTGGAGTATAGGTTCGAATCCTATGGGCGGAACTGCTGTGCGACGACCGTCCAGTAGGATGAACTCGGTGCCGCACCAGGCCGCTTGCCCGGCCGGCATCGCGCCCAGCGCAGGGCGCACACAAGCAACGCGCCAACAAGCAAGGAGAGCCCGTACGTGATCCCCGAGACTACCGGTCCAGCCGCCGTCATAGTTCTGGCAGCAGGCGCCGGTACCCGGATGAAATCCCGTACCCCCAAGATCCTCCACGAAATCGGCGGCCGCTCCATGGTGGGGCACGCCCTGCTGGCCGCCCGCAGCATCCACCCCCTGCAGTTGGCCCTTGTGGTCCGGCACGAACGTGACCTCGTGGCCAAACATCTGGTGGAGCTGGACCCCGACGCAGTCATCGTTGACCAGGACGAGATCCCGGGCACCGGCCGCGCCGTCGAAGTCGCGCTCCAGGCCCTGGACGGACACCAGGAGCTGGCCGGCACTGTCGTCGTCACTTACGGCGACGTTCCGCTGCTGACCGGCACCCTGCTCGCCGAACTCGTGGCCACCCATGAGCGTGAAGCCAACGCAGTGACTGTCCTGACCGCTGTGCTGGAAGACGCGACCGGTTACGGCAGGATCCTCCGCGGGGACGACGGAACCGTCACCGGCATCCGCGAACACAAGGACGCCACCGACGCCGAGCGCCTCATCCGCGAGGTCAACTCCGGCATTTACGCTTTCGACGCCGCCGTCCTGCGTGACGCGCTGGTCCACGTCACTACCGACAACTCCCAAGGCGAGAAATACCTCACCGACGTGCTGGGGCTGGCCCGGCAGGCGGGCGGCCGGGTTGCCGCCGTCGTCACCGAGGACCGCTGGCAGGTGGAGGGCGCCAACGACCGCGTCCAACTGTCGGCCCTCGGGGCCGAACTCAACCGCCGCACCGTTGAGGCGTGGATGCGGGCGGGTGTCACAGTGGTAGATCCCGCCACCACCTGGATCGACTCCACCGTGATGCTGGATGAGGATGTCCGGATCCTCCCCAACACGCAACTGCACGGCGCCACCTCTGTGGCGCGGGACGCCGTGGTGGGCCCGGACACCACACTGACCGATGTCCGCATCGGCGCCGGGGCGAAAGTGACCCGGACGCACGGTTCGGGTGCCGTCATCGGCGCGGACGCCGCCGTCGGACCTTTCACGTACCTCCGTCCAGGCACTGTCCTTGGCGAGACCGGGAAGATCGGCGCGTTTTACGAAACCAAGAACGTCACGATCGGCCGCGGTTCCAAACTCTCCCACCTGGGTTACGCCGGTGACGCCGAAATCGGCGAGGACACGAATATCGGGTGCGGTAACATCACGGCCAACTACGACGGCGAGAAGAAGCACCGCACCGTCATCGGGTCCGGGGTCCGCACAGGTTCCAATACCGTGTTTGTCGCCCCCGTCACCGTGGGCGACGGCGCCTACAGCGGCGCCGGCGCCGTGATCCGCAAGGACGTCCCGGCCGGTGCGCTGGCAGTGACACTCGCCGCGCAGCGGAACACCGAAGGCTGGGTGGTGGCCAACCGGCCCGGCACCCGCTCCGCCGAACTGGCCCAGGCGGCCACCGCAGATTCCTCAAGTACCCAGGCACCTACAGAAGAGGGCAAGCAATAATGAGCGAAATTACGGCGCGCGGCGAGAAGAAGCTGGTGCTTGCCGCCGGGCGGGCACACCCCGAGCTTGCCCGGGAGATCGCCAAGGAGCTGGGAACAGAGCTGCTGCCCATCGACGCGTACGACTTCGCCAACGGGGAAATCTACGTCCGCGCCGGCGAGAGCGTCCGGGGCACCGACGCCTTCGTCATCCAGGCGCACCCGGCACCGCTGAACAACCACCTCATGGAACAGCTGATCATGATCGATTCGCTCAAGCGGGCATCCGCCAAGCGCATCACCGTGGTCTCGCCCTTCTACCCCTACTCCAGGCAGGACAAGAAGGGCCGCGGCCGCGAGCCCATTTCCGCCCGCCTGGTGGCCGACCTCTACAAGACGGCCGGCGCCGACCGCATCATGAGCGTTGACCTGCACACCTCGCAGATCCAGGGCTTCTTCGACGGCCCCGTGGACCACCTCATGGCCATCCCGCTGCTTGCCGACTACATCCGCACCCGGGTTGCTGCGGACAACATCACCGTGGTGTCCCCGGACACGGGCCGTGTCAGGGTGGCCGAGCAGTGGGCCGAACGCCTCGGCGGCGCACCGCTGGCGTTCGTGCACAAGAGCCGCGACCTCACGGTTCCGAACCAGGCCGTGTCCAAGACCGTGGTGGGCCAGATCGAAGGCCGCACCTGCGTCCTGATCGACGACATGATCGACACCGGCGGAACAATTTCCGGGGCCGTCCAGGTGCTCAAGAACGCCGGCGCCAAGGATGTCATCATCGCGGCTACGCACGCCGTGTTCTCCGATCCGGCGGCCCGCAGGCTTTCCGAGTCGGGCGCCCGCGAAGTGGTGGTCACGGACACCCTGCCCATCCCCGCCGACAAGCGCTTCCCGCAGCTGACTGTGCTGTCCATCGCACCGCTGATCGCACGCGCCATCCGCGAAGTGTTCGACGACGGATCGGTCACCAGCCTGTTCGACGGCAACGCCTGATACCTGGCTGTTGTCCCTGAACGGTGGCGGTAGAGCCTGCGGAAACCGCAGGCTCTACCGCTGCCGTTTTCAGTTACCGGCTACGACGCTGGTAAGCTATTCAACGAAACCTTGGCGAGGGAGAGCATCCCGGGAAACCGGCGTGCAGGTCTCCGTTATCGACTGGGTCTGAACCTCCCTTCTTGAAGGGCCGCCCACCGGCCGCCCGGCGTTGAAGGTCGCAACAGACCTCCGCCCTTGCTGAACACCGTTTAGTCTTCAAGGAGAAACACATGTCTGAGCAGAAGCTCGCAGCAGAAGTCCGCACCGAATTCGGCAAGGGCTTTGCCCGCCGCGCCCGCATGGCCGGCCAGATCCCCGCCGTCATTTACGGCCACGGCGCAGAGCCGATCCACATCACCCTGCCGGCCAAGGCCACCACCCTGGCTGTCCGTACCGCCAACGCCCTGCTGTCCCTGGACATCAACGGCGAAGGCCACCTGGCACTCGTCAAGGACGTCCAGAAGGATCCCATCAAGCAGATCATCGAGCACATCGACCTGCTGACCGTCCGCAAGGGCGAGAAGGTCACGGTTGACATCCCCGTGCACGTTGTTGGCGAACTTGCTCCGGGCAACGTCTTCAACCAGGAACTCACCGTCATCTCCCTCGAAGCCGAGGCAACCCACCTGCCCACCGCCGTCGAGGTGAGCATCGAAGGCCGCAGCGCCGGCGAGCACATCCACGCTTCCGACCTCGTCCTGCCGAAGGGCGCCGTCCTGCTGGCCGACGCCGACGCGCTGGTTGTCAACATCTCCGAGGCCACCGAGGTCTCTGACGAAGAAGCTTCCGAAGGCGCTGGAGCTTCCGAGGCTGCAGCCGAGTAACTTCGGACCATAGTTTGGGTGGCCGGATCCCCGTGGGGATCCGGCCACTGCCGTTTTCCCACTTTAGGATTGACGCATGACTGACACGTGGCTGATCGTTGGCCTCGGGAATCCCGGGACCGAATACAAAGGCAACAGGCACAACGTAGGCCAGATGGTCCTGGACGAACTGGCCGGCCGGATCGGCGGCAGCTTCAAGACGCATAAGGCCCGGGCCCAAGTGCTCGAAGGCCGCCTGGGGATCGGTGGCCCCCGCGTTGTCCTGGCTAAGCCCATGAGCTACATGAACGTCTCCGGCGGCCCCGTCGCAGCTTTGGCAAACTTTTACGGCATCGAACCGGACCACGTGGTGGCGGTGCACGACGAGATCGACATCCCCTTTAACACAGTCAAATTGAAGTCCGGCGGTGGAGAAGGCGGCCATAACGGATTACGTGACATGTCCAAGGCCCTCTCCACCAAGGATTACCTCCGGGTCCGTGTGGGGGTAGGGCGGCCGCCGGGACGGATGGACACAGCCGATTATGTACTCCGTGACTTCGGAACGGCGGAGCGAAAAGAGCTGCCCTTCCTGCTGGACGAAGCGGCAGATGCGGTGGACCTGCTTGTCAGGGAAGGCCTGACGGCGGCGCAGCAGAAGTTCCACCCGGCGAAGTCCCCGCTGTAGCAAAAAAAACTTAATCCCCAGTTCCCTGTCTAGTAGTCAGCACCTCGGGGTAGTCTTCTTCCTAAGCGGGGGAGCGATGGGGCTTTATCTCCGCTAGCGCGGGATCTAGGGGATAAGTTCATGTCAATCGAGCCACTCAGCTGGGGACGTGGGTCAACGCTCAGCGACGTTGAGTTGAACACTGACACGGCCGTGCAGTCCGAACACCAGCGATGGTCGGTACCTGCCCGCAGTGCCAACCTCGAAGCCGTGCGCACAGCCCTGACCAGCAAAGACTCGCTGGGCGTCATCATCACCGGCGGCCGCGGAGTAGGTAAGTCATCCTTGGCCCGGACGGCCGTTTCGGAACTTGGCCCGGATGTCTGGGCGCTCCAGCTGCGCAGTGGCCACCCGGCCTCGAAAACTCCCTACGGCTGCCTTTCGTTCCTGCTGGCACGGCTTCCCCAGGCCTATATGGGTTCCCCCACGGCCATCCTGCGGGGCATCACGTCCTTGATCAGAAGTGACGCTGCGGGCCGGCCGTGCGTTATTACACTGGACACCGCCGGCAGCATTGACGACATGAGCGCCGGTGTCCTCCTGAACGTCCTCCTGACCGGCACGGCCAGGATAGTCGCCGTCGCGCCGAAGAGCAGCGACCTGCCGGCGGACTTCCATTGGCTGCTCACGGAGCGCCGCCTGACGGAAGTCAGGCTGGACAACCTGAACGAACTCCAGACCCGCCAGGTGCTGTTGTCCATGCTGGGACACCGTGTTTCCGCGTCCCTCGTGAGCATCTACCACAGCATGGTGGGGGGCAATCCGCTGTTATTAAAGGCTCTGGTGACGGAGCAGCAGCTTTCCGGAAACCTCGTGCTCTCGGATTCCGTGTGGACACTGCGTGACAAGGTGGTGCTCGACGGCGCGGCGAGCCTGGATGACATCGTCCGTTCCCGGTGGGCGAGGAAAACACCGGAGACACAGGAAGTCATCGAAATGCTCTCCTGCGCCCGCAGCGTGGAACTGTCCCGCCTCACCTCGATCTTCGGGGCAGGGATTGTCGCCGATATGGAGGACGCGGGCCTGCTTGATATCGACGGCCTGGACAGCCGGTGGGTCGCCCTCCGGGAAAAGTACCTTGGCGACGTCGTCCGCTCATGGCTCAGCATCGCCCGACGCAGGGAGCTCCGCGCCCAGCTCCTGGACGGCAAGGAACCTGATCCTGCCTCCATGACCGTCGAGGAGCTGATGGCCTTCGCGGCCTGGACGCGTGAGTGCGAGGCCGAACTCAGCCCCGCCATGGCACTGGCCGCCGCAGAAGCGTCCGTCCAGCTGTTTGATCCGCATTCCGCACTCACGTACGCCGAGATCCTGACGAGGAACGACCCCCAGTGGGTTCCCGGACAGCGGCAGAAAGCCGCGGCTTACCTGCTGCTGGACCTGCCGATCCAGGCCATGGCCGCCCTCGATGACATCACCCGGCCGCAGCTGGACAGCCTGGATGCGGAGGAATACGCCCAGGTGGTAGCCGCCAAGTCCACGGTCATGGTGTGGCTGCCGGAACTTACGGGCAGGGTACCGGAGATGCTTGCTGAGGCAAGGGCCCGGCTGGGGGTAGGCCCGGAGCTGGCGAAGGGCTGGCCTGCACCGCTGGCTGTGGCCGCCAACCGCATCAGCCTCAGTGAATTTGAGTACAAAGCTTTTGTGGGCGACTTCGCGTCCATGGTTCCCGCCCTCGAAGCTGCCTCTAATGCCGCCCGCAACCCGGACGTCTCGTTCAGGATGAACGCTGCCGTCATCCTGATGACGGCGCTGTCGCTGACCGGACGCGAAATGGACGCCCTGAGCCTGATGAGGACCCTCGGCGGACAGATTTCGGACGCCGCCCAGATCGTGGGCCTGCGCGAGGAATACACCAGCCGCGCCTATGCCGTCCTGCTGACGGCCGGGCAGTGGCGCCGCTGCATCGACCTCCTGGACCCGCCGGCGGCGCGGGACGTGCACCGGCTCCCGTACCGGAGCGCCGCCACTGAGCTGGCCGCGGGCATAGCCTACGTCTATTCCGGACGGGGAGCGGCTGCCCTTGACCCGCTGCTGTCCGCCGCGGCGCAGCTGGAGCTCCGGCCCGTGCAGAGCTCCCTCCGTTCCGCCTATGCCGCGACTGCGTTGGCCTACGCCCAGATCGGGAACGCCGGCCAGGCCCGCAGGTACCTCGAGAAGGTCCAGCGCTCCGCGGGCCCCTGCGACTTCGTGACCGGAAGCATCATTGAATTCTGCGCCGACATGGCCGGCCGGTGGCTGGGAGAGAACGACGCCGCGTCCCGGCTCAAGGACTCCGCCCGCCGCAACATTGACGCGGGACGATTCACCGTGGCCGGCATCAGCCTGCTTGGGGCCACGATTAACGGCACTGACGCCGAGTTCAGGCTCCTGGAGCAGGTAGCGGGGCAACGGCAGGGGCCGCTGGCGGAAATCTCCCGCCTGATCGCCCTTGGCAGCAGGACCAAGGACGCCAAGGTTCTTCTCGCCGGCGGCGAGTTGGCTGCCACCCTGGAACTGGACGCCGTCGAAGCCCGGTGCATGGCCCTTGCGGTGGACTACGCCCGGCAGGCCGGAGACTCCGTGTCGGCCAGGACGGCGCAGGCGCGGCTGGATATACTGGCTGCCACTGTCGCCAACCTACCGATCTTGCCAAGCAGCGGCAGCCCCCTGCTGACAAGCAGGGAGCGGCAGATTGCACGGCTGGCCGGCAGGGGAGCGTCCAACCGGGACATCGCGCTTGAAATGGGCGTCTCGGTCCGTACCGTTGAAGGCCACCTTTACCAGGTCTTCACAAAACTCGGTGTAACTTCCAGGGGTGATCTGACTGGACTCGTCTAACGGACACGCACCCAGGCCCGGCTCGGCCTACCGCCTTCTCACCGGACGGCGCGAGCCGCTGGACCGCATCTGCAACATCATCCGCAGCCGCACCAGCCAGGCAGTCTTCCTGATGGCGGGACCCGGCATCGGAAAGTCAGCGCTGGCCGAAGCCATCACGGAGCGCCTGTCCCCGGAAATGATCGTCCTGCGCATCCATGGCAGCTCATCCCTGGCCGGCGTCCCCTTTGGGGTACTGACCCCGTACACCGCGGAGCTGACAGCGGAGGACTCCGTCTCCCCGGTGGCCGTCCTCAGGTCGGTGTGGACGTATTTCGAGAAGCTCAAGGACGGCAAGGACACACCGCTGCTGCTGGTAGTCGACGACGCCCATCACCTTGATGACGCCAGCGCCGGCATAGTGGCGGACATGATCTCCGCCGGCTGGGCAAGCGTCGTGGCAGCGGGCAGGCCCCGCCCCGGCCTGCCACAGCCGCTCGACCAGCTCTGGTACGACGGCCTGGCTGACCGGGTGGACCTGCGGCCTCTTAACCGGGAACAGATCGAAGAAGTCCTCGCCCATGTCCTGGACGGCACCGTCCCTGCCGGGACTGTGGACTCGATCTGGAGCGCCTCGGGGGGTAATCCCCGGATCCTGGACGCACTGCTGCACGACGCGGCGGAGCAGGGGATCCTCGCGAAGAGGAACGGCATCTGGATGCTGCTCGGGCCGCTTCCCTCCGACGGCGCCAAACTGACGGCCGTGGTTGCCAAGGACCTCCTCCGGCGCCGGCCGGAGGAACAGGAAGCCCTGAAGCTGGTTGCCCTGGCCGAGCCCGTGGGCCGCAAGGTGATCGAGGATATCTGCGGGGCCGAGCTGGTCCGTTCACTGCTGGACCAGCAAACTGTGGTGGAGGGCTCCGGCAGCCCCGCCGTGCTGAGGATGTGGAACGGCGTCATCGGTGAGGCCGTGAGGAAAAACGTGTCCGTCTCACGGAGCCTGCAGCTCCTTGAAAAGCTCCGTGCCCACCAGGAGGCACCACCCTCAAGCGCGGACGGCCGGCTGCGGGCCGCCGAATGGGCGCTGGAATGTGGACTCCGGGTGGCCGAGAATGAACTGCTCGAGGCAGCCGTGACTGCCATCACCGGATACCGGAACGGCAGTGCCCGGACGATGGCAGCAAGGGTACGGGATCCCATCCTCGCACCGCACGCCCGCGCCATCCAGGCACGGGCCCTGTTCAATGAGGCCCATTATTCCGAAGCGGCCGGCATCCTGGACGGGTGCTGGCTGGAGCTGGAAGACGGCACCGAAGCAGCACACGTCCTGCTGCTGCGTACGGCGGCGCATCAGGCACTGGGCCAGCCCATGGACGCCATCGCCGCCGAATCGCGGGTGCTCCTGCGCCAGGCCGGACGCCTCGAAGACCCGGCCGGGTCTCCGGCACGCCCGGACGACCCAGAATCCGGCACATCCGGTGATTCCCCTGCAATTCCGGCGCCGAGGCCCTGGCAGGACCAGATGCTTCGCCTTCTGGAACTGGGTGAAGCGGGCGACTACAAGTCCCTGGCGGCCGACGTCCAGGACATCAGGAGCCGCAACCCCGGGGAACCGGTGGACGATGCCCTCCGTGCCATCGGGCTGGCGCTCTCCTCCCATGCGCTCTCGGCGGCCGGACGTGGTGTCCAGGGCCTGGACGCCGCGCTGCTGGCTGCCTCCGAACTTCCCGCGCTTCGGGACGGTGTGTACTTTTTCAACGAATTTGTCCTGGGACGCCTCGTCACGGACTACCTGGCCATGGGCGAATGGGAGTCCGCTGAGCGGGAGATGGCCAATTACGCCATGGAGCACGCCGCCGGAGCTGCGTGCTTCGGGGGCGGTCTCCAGCTCCTCAGGGGTTACTCGCTGCTGCGGCAGGGCCGGATCGAGCGCGCGTACCAGATGCTCCTGCCGGCCGTCGAGGCACTCAGGCTCAACGATCCCCTCCAGCTGTTCCGGTTTGGCTCAGCGCTGGGGTTCTACGTTGCGGCAAGGCTTGGCGACGCCGCCCAGGCCAGGCGGCTGGAGCTGGATTACAAGGACTCGACCCCTGGCGCACCCGCGAACGAGCTCCTCGCCAAGGCCTACGCGGCCGCGGCTGCAGAGTATGTGGCCCGAGACGGTAAGGGCCTGGCAGCCATCCACACTCTTGCCACCACCACCGAAGTCTCGGTCCGGGAGGGGATGCACCTCGAGTTCCTGGCCATCTGCTGGGACCTTGGCGACCACTCCGTCATCCCCCTGGTGAGGGCGCTCGCCGGGAATGTCGAGGGCCGGTGGGCGGCAGCCATGCTGACACTGGCGGGGGACTGGGAAACCGCTGACGCCGATGCGCTGATGGACACAGCCGCGAACCTTGAGGCGGCCGGATTCGTCAACCTTGCCAGGGAGGCGTATGCCAGGGCGAGCACGATCCTGGAACAGTCCGGTGAGCGGCGGCGGTCCAGGCAGGCAATAGCGCTGCGTGAGAAATGCGACCATGAGCTGGGCGAACGGTTCCGGGAGGGACACTTCATCGCCGCGGCACCCGCTGTGCATCTGACTCGCCGCGAGCAGGACATCGTGGAACTGGCCGTCCAGGGCCTCACCGACCGGGAGATCGCCCAACGCCTGATGGTCTCAGTTCGCACCGTGGAAGGCCACCTGTACCGCACGTACGTCAAACTTGGCGTCCGCAGCCGCGACGAGCTGGCATCGGCCCTGCCAAAATAGGCATTTGCGAACAGTAATTACCGCCAGGCACGCCACCTCGCATGGGTCGCCGGCGGGGTTTTGCGTGCCCGGGGGAGTACCTAGGTGGTCAATCCCCAAATACGCGTATCGGCAGCGCGTAACCCGTAGTCACCGCGGCTGAAAGTCGAGTACCCCCTACTCGTGTTCCGGGCGGCCCTTCGCGATTAACTAGAACAAGCAGGAAGAAGCGGTCTGAAAGAAGGCCGCAGATCCTGCCGACAGACCAAATACGGCCTCTTAGCACTACAACTTCCGGCCCGCAGGGGCCGGACCGAGACGGGGCCGGCGACGTCAGAGTCTTCTGAGACCGAGGCTCTCCCCCCAGCCGTCGCCGGCCCTCCACTCTCCGGCTGAAGCCCGGAACGACTGTGGCGGCTGCCCCCAAGGGGCGCCGCCACAGCCGTGCTGTGGGACAATTGAGTGTCATCCATTGACATCTCAAGGAGTGAGTGTTGGCCGTAGTAACAACCCCAGCCACGCTGGAACGGGCTTTGCCGGCCATGGACAACGCCGAAGTGCTGCGGATTCGGAACGACTTCCCGGTACTTGGCCAGCTGGTTAACGGCCGTCCCCTGGTCTATCTCGATTCCGGAGCCACCTCGCAGAATCCCCTCAGCGTCATCGAGGCGGAGCAGGAATTCTATGAGCAGCGGAACGCCGCGGTGCACCGCGGCGCGCACTACCTTGCGGTGGAAGCCACTGAAGCCTTCGAAGACGCCCGCCAGACCGTGGCCGACTTCATCGGAGCTGACTACTCCGAAACGGTATGGACTTCCAATGCCACCGAAGGCCTCAACCTGGTCAGCTACGCGCTCTCCAACGCTGCCCTGTGGGCTGCGCAGGGCCGCGGCGATGCCAGGCTCAGGGATCTCGCGGTGGGGCCGGGCGACCAGATTGTGGTCACCGAAATGGAGCACCACGCCAATCTGATCCCCTGGCAGGAACTTGCCTTCCGGACGGGAGCCACGCTCCGCTACATCCCCATCGATGACGCAGGCAGCCTGCGGTTGGATCAAGCCGCAGGGATCCTGGGGAACCGGACCAAGGTCCTGGCCTTTACCCATGCGTCGAACGTGCTGGGTACCATTAATCCCGTTCAGGAACTGGTGGAGCTGGGCCGGAAGGCCGGGGCCCTTGTGGTCCTGGACGCGTGCCAGTCCGCACCGCATTTGCCCTTGGACGTCAAAGCGCTGGATGTGGATTTCGCCGTTTTCTCCGGCCACAAGATGCTTGCTCCCACCGGAATCGGCGTGCTGTACGGCAAACAGGAGATCCTGGACATCCTGCCGCCGTTCCTCACCGGTGGTTCCATGATCACCACAGTCACCATGGAGCGGGCAGAGTACCTGGCGGCTCCGCAGCGGTTTGAAGCGGGCACGCAGCGGATCTCCCAGGCTGTTGCCCTGGCCGCGGCGGCGAACTACCTCACGGAGACCGGCCTGGAGCGCGTCCACCGCTGGGAGTCGGACCTGGGCCAGCGTATGGTTGCCGGACTTGAAAACATTCCCGGGGTACGGGTTCTCGGTCCTGCCGCGGGGCAGGAGAGGATCGGCCTCGCGGCCTTCGCCGTTGAAGGCGTGCACGCCCACGACGTCGGCCAGTTCCTCGATTCGCAGGGTATCGCCGTCCGCGTGGGGCACCATTGCGCCCAGCCGCTGCACCGCCGCCTGGGACTGACAGCAACCACACGGGCCAGCGCCTACCTGTACAACACCACCGACGACGTCGACGCGTTCCTGGAAGCCGTAGCCGGAGTCCGGTCCTACTTCCGCGCCTAGAGCAAACACCAAAGGTATATGACATGAGCCTGGACCAGCTGTACCAGCAAATCATCCTTGACCATTCCAAAGTCCGCCACGGCAGCGGGCTGGCCGGCGTGGCTGCGCCCGAGGGTGCGTCCACGGGGCAGTCGCACCAGCTCAATCCTGTCTGCGGCGACGAAGTCACCCTTCGGGTGGCGGTTGAGGACGGCAAGGTCGCACAGATTTCCTGGGACGGGGAAGGATGCTCTATCTCCATGGCCTCAGCCTCGGTCCTGAGCGAGCTGGCCGAAGGGCTGTCCGTGGATGAACTCCACGCGATCATCGACAACTTCCGCGAAGTCCTGCGGTCCCGCGGCAAAATCCACGCCGATCCTGAAATCCTTGGCGACGCCGCCGCGTTCGAGGGCGTCGCCCGTTACGCCGCGCGGGTCAAGTGCGCCATGATCTCCTGGGTGGCAGCCGAGGACGCCCTGAACCAGGCAGCCTAGGCCCGAGAGGGCCGGACCCGGCCCGCGGCGGTCAGGACGTGCGCTCGAAAAGGTCCGGGACGCCGTCGCCGTCCGCGTCGCGCTGCTCCGCTTCCTCCACGGTGCGGTAGTGCCGGTTGCGCAGTCTGAGGACCACCGTGGCGAGCAGAGCCGCAACCAGTGAGCCCGTCAGGATGGCCACCTTCGCGTGGTCATCATGCGCGGAGCCGGCACCGAAACTCAGCTCGGCGATCAGCAGCGACACCGTGAACCCCACGCCGGCCAACAGCGCAAGGCCTGCCACGTCGATCCAGGCGAGGCCGTCGTCGAGTTTTGCCCTGGTTGTTTTGGTCACCAGGAACGTTGTGCCAAAGACGCCCACCGTCTTTCCGGCCACCAGCGCCGCGACGATTCCCAGGGCCACTGGGTCAGCCAGCGCCGACCGGAAACCGTCGAATCCGCCAAGGGCCACTCCGGCCGAAAAGAACGCAAAGACGGGAACGGCAAAACCCGCCGAAAGCGGGCGGAGCCGGTGTTCCAGGGATTCAGCCATTCCGGGCCCGGTTTCGCCGCGTTTCCGCGATGCCAGGACGGGGACCGCGAAGCCGAGCAACACCCCGGCCACAGTGGCGTGGATCCCTGAAGCGTGGACGAGCCCCCACGTCGCCGCCGCGAGCGGGAGGAGGAGGTACCAGCTGCGGATCTTCTTCTGGACCAGGAGCGTGAACAGGCCCAGCGGGACCAATGCGGCCAGCAACAGCACCGGCTGCAGGCCGGATGAGTAAAAGAAGGCGATGATGCCGATCGCCAGCAGGTCATCCACCACGGCGAGCGTGAGCAGGAACGTCCGGAGGGCGGCCGGCAGGTGGGTGTTGATCACTGCCAGGACCGCCAGAGCGAACGCAATGTCGGTGGCCGTGGGAATCGCCCAGCCACGCAGGCTTTCCGCCCCCTGGCCCAGGTTCAGCAGCGTGTAGACCACCGCAGGAACTGCGACGCCGCCCACGGCCGCCGCCACGGGGACCACTGCTTTGGACACGTTACGCAGTTCACCGGAGACAAACTCCCGTTTGAGTTCCAGGCCGGCAATAAAAAAGAAGACGGCCAGGAGCCCGTCCGACGCCCAGTGCCCCAGCGAGAGCTGCAGGTGCCAGGGCTCATAGCCGAACTTCATGTCCCGCAGCGCGAAGTATCCGGCAGCCGCCGGCGAGTTGGCCCAGACGAGGGCTGCCGCGGTAGCCACCAGGAGGAGGGCGCCGCCAACTGTTTCCAGCCTGAGGATTTCGGAGATTCGCAGGTATTCGGGGTAGCTCGAGCGACTGAGGACCCTCGCGGCGAGGGCTGGTCGGGAAGGGCGCTTTGGCATGGCTGGCTCCTGGTCAAGGGGTCGACAAACATATTGCCGACCAGACTTCCCGGCGCACCTCCAACCAGTCTAGCTGAGCAGTGCCATAACCCCGATCACGGCAGTGGCAGCCCCCAGCACCATGGAGATGCTGACGAGCACGAGATGGACCGTCAGGAACTTCGTGGCCTTGCCAGCAGCGTCCCGCGCCCGGGGATCCTTCATCACCCGGCGCAGGAACTGCGGCCAGACCGCCAGTGACCAGACGCCGGCGATAACCAGCAGAATGGCCGCAAACACGGGGAGTTGCATTGCCTTAGTGGCTTTCCAGCCAGGCCTGGGCCTGCTGTGACTGGATGTTCAGGGCCTTGGTCACCATGGGCTCGGCTGCGTCGGCGATCTTGCCGCCCAGGAACGGGACGGAGGAGGTGACGTTTCCTTCCAGCTCCACGCGGGTACTGCCGCCCTCTGCAACGAGCCGCTGGACTGCCGTCACGTCCAGGGGAGCGCCGGCGATCTTCAGCGTGATGTTGCTCTGGCGCGACCCGTCAGCGGCAGGGGCGTCCCAGTTTTCCACCTGGGTGACCGTGAGCTTGTCACCTACGAACTTGCGGGCAATTTCCGGCAGCCGGGTGGTGGGCAGGGTGCGGACCGACGTGGTGCTGAAGGCTCCGGCGGTGTCGCCGTCCACGGCGAACGACTCCAGGGTGCCGCCAACGTATTCGCTCGTGTGCCGCTGGAAGTCCTCGTTGATGAAAACTGCAGCGACGGTGTCGACGGCGTGCGGAAGGGTGGTGGTTGCACTCAGTGCCATGGGTCCTCCAGGGATGTGGGGTCAGAACGCTTTTTGCTTCCCACATCCTACGGGGTCCGCGGCGCCTCCTCCGCACTGGCCAG
>DATCVX010000465.1:0-7856 GCA_036566705.1 Arthrobacter sp.
GCCCGAGGTGGACGTGGTGTTCGGCGGCATCGGCTTCCTCGGGCCGCTGTCGTTCGTTGACCGGCTGCGTGAACTCATCCCGTTCGACGGGTTCTCGGACCCGCCCTACGTGGACGTCGCCCCGTCCGGGGTCACCGCCGGTTTCGACCTGACACTGCCAAACGTGTCCGTCGGAGTGTTCAGCCTCGAGAACATCTCACTCGGCGCCGACGCCCGGGTCCCGTTCCTCGGCGAGGCGCTGACGGTGGGGTTCAACTTCTGCTCCAAAGACGCACCGTTCCGGCTCACGGTGATGTGCATCGGCGGCGGCGGATGGCTGGTGCTGCGGGCGTCGCCCAAGGGCCTGGTGCTCCTGGAACTGGGACTCGAGGCGTGCGCCTGCCTCTCGGTGGACCTTGGCGTGGCGTCCGGATCGGTGTCCATCGCCGTCGGCGTCTACCTCCGGCTCGAGGCGGACAAGGGCCTGCTCGCCGCCTACTTCCGCATCCGCGGCGAGGTGGACGTGCTGGGCCTGATCAGCGCCTCCATCACTCTGGAGCTGTCCCTGGTCTACCACTTCGAAACCGGCAAGCTGATCGGCCGGGCCTCGCTGGTGGTGGAGGTGGAGGTGCTGTTCTTCTCCGCCTCCGTGGAGATCTCCGTGGAACGCAAGCTCGCAGGCTCAAAGGGGGACCCCACGATGTACCAGGTGATGCCGCCCGACGCGGACGGCATGAACGCGGACTGGGCCGAGTACTGCGGCGCCTTCGCGCCCGTGCCGGCCTAAGGCAGGAGAAACCAATGCCCACCACCGTCCTGGCCACCGCACTGCCGTACTCCCTGGCCGACGACGCGCCGTTCCACCTCACCGTCTTCATCACCCACAAGCTGACGGGCGGCGGTGCCCTGCTGTCCGGATATCCAGCGGCCGCGGACTGGCCGGGCACGTTGGCGGGCTGCACGCTGACGCTGACCACCTCGGTGGACCCGGGCACGGCGTTGCCGCTGCGGGTCGTGTCCACCGCCGACGCCGGCGCCTGGGCCGCCGTCCTGCCGCCCGGGACCCCGGTAGCCACGTTCCCCACGCCCGTGCTGTCGAGTGAAACCTGGCGCACGAATCCCGCAAGCCGGATGAGCGACCACGCCGTGGACCTGCACCTCGCGGCCATCACCGCAGCGCCGGCGCTCAGACCCGGCCCGGCAACCGACCCGGTGGCGGGCGGCCTGCTGGAAACGCTGGCCAACCTTGACGAGCGGGGCGCCTTGCGGCGGCTGCTCAGGGACGCCCCCGCCCGGGCACGCCGCGCGCTGCAGGTCCCCGCGCAGCGTCTCCGGGATGCCCTGGCCACCATCGGCCCGCTCACGGACCCCGACGACGCGGACCCGGAACACGGGCGCGGCCGCGAACTCCCGCCGCTGCCGCCCTACCAGTCGGAAATCGCCGACCACCCCTCACCGGTCCAGGCGCTGCTGGAGGACCCCAACGCCGACCTGCGGGTGACGAAGCGCCTCGACCGGCTCGCGGGTCAGGACCTCTCAGCCAATCCGCAGCTGCAGCTGATGGTGGACGCCCATGCGATGCGGCGTTACTACGAACGGCCGGAACAGCCGCAGCAGGAACCACGGACCGTGCCGGATCCGGACGCACCGCCCACGCCGCGTCCGGACCGGCCTGTGCATGACTTCCATGCCAAGGCGGCGTCCTTCGGTTCGACGCCCGCGCTGCTGCGCCGCCTCGGCCTCGCCATCGACGTGGTGCTCGACGGCGTTGATGCCGCCGGTGCGCGCGCCGCCCTGGCTGGTGCCAGGTGGGTGAGTGTCGGAATCTCGACGCCGGACGCCGACGTCGAGGTCCGCCCGCCGCGGCGCACCTCTGTGCTGGTGGACGGCCCGGTGTTCGCGGCCAGGTCCAGCAATGCCTGGGTGGGCGGCGCCCTGCCGCTGGGCGATGACGACTGGGTGGTGCTCGACGCCGACCCCGACGCGTCCGGACTCAAACTGGACCAGCATGTCCGCAACCTCGCCCGCCAGTACGCAGGCGAGGCCAACGGTGACCCCGCCACGTCCGCGCCCGGCACACTCCGCGCCACCGGCTTCGCCATCGCGCGCCGCAACCGGGCCGCCCAGCTGAGGGCCCGCGTGCAGCAGTCCGAGCAGCTGGCCGCGGACGACGGCAGCCGCGAGCTGCTCCTGGATGACGTTGTCCGCGGCATCCGGGTGGAGGTCTGGGACGACGCCACAAGGCAGTGGCACAGCCTGCACCGCCGCCGCGTCACGGTGACCGGACAGCCCGGCGACGTGCCCGTCCTGGCGGACGCGGCCGACGTCGGATTCCTCCAGCTTTCCGCGCTCAACCGGGCGCCGGGCGACACCACCAACGGCTACTACCTTCACGAGGTGGTGGCCGGCTGGGACGGCTGGAGCCTGTCCGCCCCGCGGCCCGGACTGACCATTGTGCACGTCGAACCGCCGGGACCCGGCGGCGCCACGGAAGCCGTCGTCGAAACCCCGCCGGATGAGCCAATCGGTGGCGCACACATCACCACCAGGGTTGAACCGGGGTCGCTGCCGCGGCTGCGGTACGGCACGTCCTACAGCTTCCGGGTGCTCGCCGTGGACCTGGCCGGGAACTCCGTGCCCCGCCACAGGATGCCGTTTGCTGCGCCCCGCGAGGCAGAAGTTGCCGCGGCCCGTACCCACCTCGACCGGCTGCGGAATTCCTACCGTGCGCGCGACCTCGCCGGGGTGGCGGCTGCCCGCCGCGACGCCGTCGTCGAGCATTTGCGCACCGCCGGGCAGGCATCCAGCGGAGCCGCGGCGGAAAACGCCCTGCCTGCAGAGCTGTTGTCCGGTGACCCGGACATCGATGCCACGCTGGCGGGCCTCGTCGCCCAGGCGTCAGCTCCCGAAGGGGCGGCGCCCGCGCAGCGCATGCTCGACGACGTTGCGGCGGCGTCGCGCATCCTCGCGGAATCCAATGACACACTCCGTGTCAGGCCGCAGCTGCGCGTCGACCCCGCCGAATTTGCCCTCCTGGCTCGGAACGATGACCTGCAGCTCCCCGAGGAGCTTAGGCTCGCCGCCCGGCCCGCCGTCACCACTCCCCGGCCCTACCTGCGGTGGGAACCGGTTCCGGCCCCGGCCCTCGTGGCCCGCCAGGCGCTGGGAACGGGGGAGCAGCCGGCCCACCTGGTGGTCCGCAGCGGCCTGCCGCCCGGTGAGGGTCTTCCGGGCGGGGACCCCGATGCGCGGCCCGCCGCCGAGCGGCACATCGCCCCGCCGAAGGCCACGCAGTTGGAGGCCGAGGCCGCCGGATACTTCGACGCCGCGATCGGCACCGGCAACGCCGCCGAAATCCGCCGGCTCTACGCGGTGGCACTGGCCGAACGGGGGACCCTGCTGGACCAGTTCGTGCCCAGCCTCACCGATGCCAGGGCCACGGACGAGCAAGACGGAATCGCACTCGTCGACAGGCCCGGGGCGGACACCGGCTCGGCGCACCGGGCCACCCTGGCTGACATCACTGCCGATCGCGGCCGGCCCATCGGTGAGGGCCAGTACGTGGTGCACCATACCGACGCCCTGCGGTTGCCGTACCTGCCTGACCCGTTTGCCACCGGCGTGTCGCTGGTTTTCCACGAGGCGGGCACGCCGCATGGCCTCCGCGAGCCGCGGGCGCTGCAGTCCGTCACCGTTCCGTACCCGGGATCGTGGCCCTCGTTGCAGCCGCTGCGGCTCGTCCTGGAGCCCGGGGACACGCTGGCCGCCCGGGTCGACGGCCACGCAGTCCACGTGTCCGTCCCGCCGGGCGAGCAGGTGCGGGTGGCGCTCTCCAGCACCCTGGACCTGGCATCGCTGGACAAATTCGGGCTGTGGCGGTCGCACCTGGCCAGCGTCGCAGACCCCGACGACGGCTACACCACCGACGAAGTGGTGGCCGCGGCCGCCCTCATGCGTGCGGCGTCCTCGGGCTGGACCTGGTGGCTGACCCCGTCCACTGACGTTCGGCTGGTTCACGCAGTTCCCGCGCCTGTCCGGCCACCGGAACTTCGGGCGCTCGGGGTGTTCCTGCGCCCGCCCGGCCGGGCGGTAGCGGCCCTGACCGGCCTGGTGGACGTCCATGGTCCCAGCACCGACACCCTGCTCGTACGCGCCCGGTGGACCGAGACCGTGGACGACCCCGCCGTCCCGGGGCCCCAGACAGTGTCCAGGTCCGACGTCGTGGTGCGTTCCGCCGTCGCTGCAGCCGAACGGACCGGCG
Organism: Arthrobacter sp.; assembly: GCA_036566705.1. Classification (GTDB taxonomy): domain Bacteria; phylum Actinomycetota; class Actinomycetes; order Actinomycetales; family Micrococcaceae; genus Arthrobacter. The sequence continues at coordinate 4,241 of DATCVX010000465.1, forward strand.
TGTTGTTCCTGTACGACTTCCTGCCCGCCGGCCCGTTGGCGCAGGCGCTCGGGAACATCGGCTTCCACCGGATGCTGCAGACATTCGAGGACACGCACTACCGGCGCGTCACGTATGTGCCCTCCGGCGCCACCCGGTACGCGGAGTACTTCCCGCACGTGCCGGACCCGGAGGACCCGGCCCTCGCCGGCGAGCCGGTGGAGCTGGACATTCCGTCGTCAGCCCGTCCCGCCGCGCCCCTCGTGCTCGATGCCGTGCCGCTGCTGCGCTGGGAGGCGGCCCCCGAACCGGCCGGCCCCTTCGCCTGGCGGCAGGTGCGGCGCTCCGGAGTGCGCATCTGGCTGGCCCGGCCCTGGTTCTCCTCCGGCGACGGGGAATTGCTGGGCGTCCTCGTCTTCGACCCCGACGAATGGGTGGAGCAGCCGGACGGTTCCTGGGCCCGCCGGGCCAAGGCCCTGCAGGCACCCGACGGCGCCACCAGCCTGTGGGCGGCGGACCCGATCGTCCACCGCGGCGGCAGCACGTCCTCGCCAACCGTGCCGCCCCTGCTCACGTTCGACCATCTGGTGCTCGACCTCGTGGAAACGGAAGCAGCGGAAGGCGCCGGCATCAGCCCGCCGCTCGGCGGGAGGCCTGCCGGCGGACAGGACCGCGGCTGGCCCGACGCACCCGGAAACCCGGTCGCCGTCGCCCCGTCCGTGCAGCTCCGGGACGTCCGCGGCCGCCCGTCAGTGCGCGTCCTGGGCTACCGGCCGGAATACGACGAGGCATCGGGCCGCTGGTTCGTCGACGTCGCCATCCACGAGACTCCAGCGCTGTGGCCCTTCGTGCGCCTGGCCGTGGCCCGCTACCAGCCGCACTCCATCGCCGGCTGCGAACTCTCCCCGGTGGCGCTGACCGGCTGGGTCCAGCCGCTGCCCGCCCGCACCCTGACGGTCAGCCGGCCGGACGCAGGTCACGTGCAGGTGACACTGACCGGTGTGGTCAGCTGGCTCCGCTGGGATCCGCACGGCGCACCGGGCCTGCCGGGGGAACAGCTCAGTGCCGACAGTCCCACGGGGGAGGCCGCCACCCGGGCATCCCGGCTGCAGCAGTCCCGGACGGTCCGCGCGTCGGTTCAAAGCCGGGCTGCCGGTGCGGGGGACCTGGAATGGCAGACCGTGTCCAGCTGGCTGCTGCTTGCTGTCAGCGTGGAAGAAAGCGGCGGGTTCCGGGCCACCTGGTCCGGTGCCATCAACCTGCCGGCAGGAGCGGGAACGCCAGCGGGGGAGGCGGCAGGAATCCCGGGCCTGCGCCAGCCGGGGAGCCCGGACCCGCTGTGGCGGGTGCTGGTCGAGGAGCATGAACTGCTCGACGCCGACCCTGCACCGGGCGAGCGCAGCGCCCGCGTGCCGCGCCTCGTCTACGCGGACAGCGTGGCGCTGTAGGCCAGCCTTAACCTGGCGACGTAATTCGATGAAGAAATGCGCTGCGGTTATCAACGCGGAACTGGACGCCCACCTTGAACCCTCCGGCCTGTTCTATGCGCCGCACCCGGGCCGAAACGCTGGTGTCCGCCCTGGAGCGCGAGGCGCCGGGAACGTTCGACGGCGTTGTCCCCGACGGCGGGCTGTTCCTGTGGCCGCGCCTGAGGGATGACGCCATCAAGGCTGACGTGCTCGCCGCAGACGCCGGCGCCGAAGGAGTCGAGTACCAGCAGGGCTCGTTCTTCCCGTCCGGCCCGGGCACCGACGCGGACCGCCACCTTCGGTTCGCCTGCGGACACGTGGACGGCGCACAGCTCGAGGAGGCTGCGGCGCGCATCGGGCGGGCCGTGAGGAAGCAGGCGTCCCAGGCGGGCCGATGAAGACTGCCTGACGATGGACCGGCGGAAGCGGCCGCAGTGTCAAACCCCACCGGTCGTTGGGCCGTGTGCCTTCTGGTGTCCGTCGTGGAGGGCGCGGTAGGCGTACACCAGCAGGACGATACCGGCAAGGATCATCACGGCCGGGACGGCGAAGTCCACGGCGATGAGCAGCTCCGTTGCCTGGAATGCGAAGACCGCTCCCAGTAAGGCAAGAACGGCAGCCGGAATCAAGGGCCACTTCATCCGGCCGGTGTGACCGGAACCCCGGACCGGGACAAGGGAAAGTGAACCGAAGGTGGCCGCCAGGCCAAGGAACAGGACGGCGGCGACGGGTGTGCCCTGCAGCTCTTGCGGCAGTGCCACGATGACTGCCAGCGTGAACATCACGCCGCACGGGATCAGGGCCCACCAGTTGGCCGGTTCGCGCAGGTAAACCGCGCCGAATCCGGCGCCCATAAACAGGAACAGGAAGGCTGCGCCGGCGCCGCCCGTGAGTTGCGTGGCGGCGATGACCGCAGCCAGGCCAAGGAACACCGAACCGGGGATTGCCGCCCACCAGTTCCCCCTGTTGCGGATGAACAGAAATATGAACACCATCCCGACCGCGGCGAAGATCAGGGCCGGCACATAGGCGAAGCTTTCGACAACGCCGAGCTGGTCCAGAAGCAACATAACTCCGACGGTCATCAGGACGATGCCGGTGATGATGATTGTCGTGGCCGATTTCACCTTTGCCTCCCGGGGTTGTTAAGGCGGCCGGGCCGCCCTGCTCCTCTCAGGCTAGGTCCGGCCCGGAACCGGGCCTAGGGCACAAAGCCCCGCCGCGGCCCCGCTAAGTCCGGGCAGGATCGGGATCCGGAGCACCACTGCGGAGCTTTTCGACCAGCGCGTCGAGGATGGGCAGCTGCCCACGCACCAGCCTGGTGCGCGCCGCGGACTCGGTGGCCCATTCCGCACGGTCGATCTCGGGGAAGTCCAGGATCACGCCGGAACCCTTTGGCCATTCCAGCGGGAAGGTGTTGCTGAGGATCCTGTCCGGCGCGAAATCCGCCTCGGCGGCGAATACTGTGATGACCTTGCCGGAGGGCTGCCTGAAGGCCCCCAGCTCCCAGTACGCGGCGGCAGGCGCGGCGACTCCCATCTCCTCGGCGAACTCCCGCTGGGCGGCTGCCCACGGGTCCTCATCCTCGCTGTACTCGCCTTTGGGCAGGGACCACGCCTGGGCTTCCTTGCGTGCCCAGAACGGGCCGCCCATGTGGGCGATCCAGACCTGAAGGGCCAACGCCGGGTCCCGGCGGTACAGCAGGATGCCGGCGCTGAGGACTGTCATGTTCGCTCCATCGGGCTAGGCTATACCGCTCCGCGGCGGCCCTGTTGCCAAAGTTGCGTGAGAGGTTCACAGTGAAGTAGGTCACATTGAGGCCGGGATCCGGCCGCGGCTCTCCGGGAGCCGTGTACCCGCTGTGGAGGTCAGTCATGAGTCAGACTTCTGAGGAAGTATTCGACGCCACGCCCGAGGGCGACGGGCCGGAACTCAAGCGGGTCCTCGGGCCCAAGCTCCTGCTGCTGTTCATCGTTGGCGACATCCTCGGCGCCGGCGTCTACGCAGTGACGGGCACCATGGCCGGCACCGTGGGCGGCATCGTCTGGCTGCCGTTCCTGCTCGCGTTCGTCGTGGCGACGCTGACCGCGTTCTCCTACCTCGAACTGGTCACGCAGTACCCGCAGGCAGCCGGAGCCGCGCTCTATACGCACAAAGCCTTCGGCATC
>DATCVX010000466.1:0-6662 GCA_036566705.1 Arthrobacter sp.
CTCACTTTTCCTGGAGCCGGGATCGGCAACGTCCGTCCTGTTCCAGGCTCCGGACCTGAGCACCGTAGTCCGCCCCGCCCCTGCGCCGGCCGCCGCGGCTGATGAGCCGGAAGAGGACGACGCCGAACTCGGCGAAGAGGATGACGCCAACGGCCGCCGCAGGCGCCGCAGCCGTGGCCGCCGCGGGCGCAGCCGCACCGGCGACCGCGAACTCGACGGCGACAGCGAAGGCGCAGACAACGAAACTGACGACGCTGACGAGGAGTCAGCCGGGACCGCGGACGAAGGCGTCACCTCCCGCCGTCGCCGCCGTCGCCGCCGCGGTGACCAGGACCTGGAACTGACCGGAGGCGGGGACGATGATCCCCCCAACACGGTGACCCGGGTCCGGGCTCCGCGCGCCGTGACCGAAGCGCCGGTCAACAACCGCGTGACGTCCGTCAAGGGCTCCACCAGGCTCGAAGCCAAGAAGCAGCGCCGCCGCGAATCCCGCGACACCGGCCGCCGCCGCACGGTCATCACCGAGGCAGAGTTCCTCGCCCGCCGCGAATCCGTGGACCGCCAGATGATCGTCCGCCAGCGCGACGACAGAATCCAGATCGCCGTCCTCGAGGACGGCGTCCTGGCAGAACACTTTGTGTCCAAGACGCAGCAGGACTCCCTGATCGGCAACGTCTACCTCGGCAAAGTGCAGAACGTCCTGCCGTCCATGGAAGCGGCGTTCGTTGACATCGGACGCGGCCGCAATGCCGTCCTGTACGCCGGCGAGGTTAACTTGGAAGCCGTCAACCTCGAAGGCAAGCAGCGCCGCATCGAGAACGCCCTGAAGTCCGGCGACACCGTCCTGGTCCAGGTCACCAAGGATCCCGTGGGCCACAAGGGCGCACGCCTGACCAGCCAGATCTCCCTGCCCGGCCGCTACCTGGTCTACGTGCCCGGCGGCTCCATGACCGGCATCTCACGCAAGCTGCCCGACGTCGAACGCAACCGGCTCAAGCGCATCCTCAAGGACCGACTGCCCGAGCACGCCGGCGTCATCGTCCGCACGGCGGCCGAAGGCGCCTCGGAAGAGGAACTCACCCACGACATCAACCGGCTGCGGGCCCAGTGGGAAGGCATCGAAAGCCAGTCCACGTCCACCAAGATCCTCGCCCCGGAACTGCTTTACGGCGAACCGGACCTGACGATCAAGGTGGTCCGCGACGTCTTCAACGAGGACTTCTCCAAGCTGATCGTTTCCGGTGAAGAGGCCTGGGACACCATCGAGGCCTACGTCACCTACGTTGCCCCGGACCTGGTGGGCCGCCTGGAAAAGTGGACCAAGGACCAGGACATCTTCGCCGCGTGGCGGATCGACGAGCAGATCCACAAGGCGCTGGAACGCAAGGTCTTCCTGCCCTCCGGCGGTTCGCTGGTCATCGACCGCACCGAAGCCATGACCGTGGTGGACGTCAACACCGGCAAGTTCACCGGCAGCGGCGGCAACCTCGAGGAAACCGTCACCAAGAACAACCTCGAAGCGGCCGAAGAAGTGGTCAGGCAGCTCCGGCTCCGCGACATCGGCGGCATTATCGTCATCGACTTCATCGACATGGTCCTTGAGTCGAACCGTGACCTTGTCCTGCGCCGCATGGTGGAATGCCTGGGCCGCGACCGCACCAAGCACCAGGTCGCCGAAGTGACCTCGCTGGGTCTCGTGCAGATGACGCGCAAGCGCATGGGCACCGGGCTCCTGGAAGTCTTCGGTGAGCAGTGCGAAACATGCGCCGGCCGCGGAGTGGTCACCCATGACGATCCCGTGGAGCACCGCCGCGCCAACACTGTCGCTGCGGAGCACCACGTGCAGCGTGCGGACAGCCACCGGACGGAAACTCCGCGCCCTGACCAGCGCCCGGACAGCCAGCGGGCTGACAGCCAGCCCGGCGGCCGCAACGACCGCAAACGTCGCCGTGGACGGGGAGGTGCCCCGCTGGAAACGGCACCGTCCGCACCGGTCCAGATCCACACGGTCCACCCTGACCCGAGCGACGCCGAGCGGCACGCCAAGGCCGAGGCAACCAGGCTGGCCCTCGCCAACATCGCGGCGGCAGCGCATGCAGCGCACCTGCACGACGACGAGGTTGCCCTCGCCGCTGGTGCTGCTTCAGCCGGATCTCCGGCCGCTGCTGCGCCTGCAGCACGGACGACGCCGGCGCAGGCACCTGCTGCCCCGGCCGCCGGGCCGCACGACGCTGACGCCTCCGGACGTCCTGCTGCCGTGCTCACCTTCGGCGGGGAGCAGGTGGCGCTGCCGTTCGTGGAGCACGCGGCGGACCAGCCGCAGCAGCCTGCACTGACCCTGGACCGGCTGGCGGAAGCATTTGCGCACCTCGGCGAGCCCGCCGTCGCTGCCCCGGAGTCCTCCCAGGCAGCGCCGCAGTCCGGCGCCACGGCACCTGCCGCTTCCGGTCCCCGGTCCGGTGCTGCTGCGGAGGAGAAGGACTACTCGGACCACACCGCGGAGCAGTCCCGGACCCGCAGGCCGCGCCGTAACCGCAGCGCGAGCCGGGCCCAGGGTGCGGCCAACGCCACCTCGGTGGAGCACCACGAGGCAACGCATTCAGCGGCCGGAACCCACTCCCACGCCGCCAAGGCGCCCGAACCGGCCAAAGCCGGCACGGGGAAGACTCCGGCCGAGGCGCCCATCATCCTCGGCGTAGGAGTTCCGGCTTCCGAGCTCTGATCCTCGCCAGGAACATCCGCCGGAATGCCCGGACCCGCCCCTTAACAGGGCGGGTCCGGGCATTCCGGCGTTAAAGGTTTCATCTGACACGGCTACCGGCGCGGAAACGCTAGGCTGGGGTACTGACACGGGGTGCCGCGCAGAGGGCCGGCTGAGATCCACACCCGTTGAACCTGTCCGGCTAGCACCGGCGAAGGGATGTCTTCCTTGTCTTCAACTTCTGTCCTGCCCCCGGCGCCCGCTCCCGCTCCCGCACCCGGGGCGGCGGCGCCGTCGTCGTCCGTCCTCCGGGACGTACCCCGTGTGCTGTCCATCGCAGGCTCCGACCCGTCCGGCGGCGCAGGAATCCAGGCCGACCTGAAAAGCATTGCGGCCCACGGCGGCTACGGCATGGCGGCCATCACCGCCCTGACAGTGCAGAACACGCAGGGTGTCCGCGCGGTCCACGTCCCCCCGGCCGCCTTCCTGGCCCGGCAGCTCGAAGCCGTCAGCGATGACATCACCATCGACGCCGTCAAGATCGGCATGCTCGGCGACGCCGAGGTGGTGGCCGCCGTCCGCGGCTGGCTCGAAAAGGTGCGCCCCGGCGTCGTGGTCCTCGATCCGGTGATGGTGGCAACCAGCGGCGACAGGCTCCTGCAGGCATCGGCCGAAACTGCCCTTCGCGGACTGCTGCCGCTGGCGGACCTGATCACACCCAACCTCGCGGAGCTGGCGATGCTGCTCGGCGAGGCCCAGGCAGGCTCCTGGGCCGAAGCGCTGGAACAGGGCAGGCGGCTGGCCGCGGAGACCGGGTCCACCATCCTGGTGAAGGGCGGACATCTCGACGGCGCCGCCTGCCCGGATGCCCTCGTCAACACCGGGGGACTGCTGGCCCGGGAGATTGTCGAGATTCCGGGGGACAGAGTCCGAACGCGGAACAGCCACGGCACGGGCTGCTCGCTCTCATCGGCCATGGCTACGGCACAGGCCCGGCTGGGGGACTGGGAGGCCTCGCTGCGGCATGTGAAGTCCTGGCTGGCGGGTGCCCTGGAGTCCTCGGGCAGCCTGGACGTCGGGGCGGGGAACGGTCCCATCCACCACTTCCACCACATGCAGGCACCGGGCGTGCCCGCAGATCCGCACCGAGGGCTGGCCGTGGGGGAGTTTGCGGAGATCCTCCGCAAGGAGTCCGCCGCCGACCTCAGGGCCATTTACAACCTGGACTTCATCCGGGACCTCGCGGCCGGCAGCCTGCCCGAAAAACAGTTCGCCTACTACCTCGCCCAGGACGCCATCTACCTCAACGGGTACTCACGCGTGCTGGCACGGGCGAGTGCCTTGGCCCCCACCGAGGCTGCGCAGCTGTTCTGGGCCCGATCGGCGCAGCAGTGCCTTGAGGTCGAGTCGGAGCTGCACCGGAGCTGGCTCAGCACCCGCACGGTGGAGCCGGTGCTTGGCCCCGTCACCAAGTCCTACGTGGACCACCTGCTGGCCGCCTCAGCCTCAGGCAGTTACGCGGTGCTGGTGGCGGCCGTCCTGCCGTGCTTCTGGCTCTACGCCGAAGTGGGACGGACCCTGCATGCGCAATTCCTCGCCGCCGGCGCTCCGGCCGACCACCCGTACGCCGAGTGGCTGCGGACCTACGCCGACGAGGATTTCGCGCAGGCCACCCGTGAGGCCATTGCCATGGCCGACGAGGCCGGGCGGCGCGGCTCGGAGGACGAGCGGGCCGCCATGGTGGTGGCCTTCAGCCAGTCGTGCCGCTTCGAAGTGGATTTTTTCGACGCGCCGCGGATCCACGCCTGACCGTCTGCACCCCGTCCAGCCGGTACGATAGTCGGGCACGGTTCGGCGATTGTTCGTGCGGCACCTGCTTGTGGTGCCCATCACGGACAGCCCGCCGGAACCAGCCTCATTTGCGGCCGAAGGCAAAATTAGCGTATTCTAGATCTTCGGTGCTTACGCCAACACTTGGGTTACGACCCCACGGCGTTGAGGCACAGCGAGAGCCCAGCCAAACATAGGCCCAGGTTCCGCACGCAAATCTAGTAATAAACGTCGAGAGAAGTGAGTTCCCAAGTGGTGTACGCGATTGTCCGCGCAGGCGGCCGCCAAGAGAAGGTTTCCGTTGGAGACTTCGTTACCCTGAACCGCGTCCCCGGTGGAGCCGGCAGCACTATTCAGCTGCCCGCACTGCTCCTGGTAGACGGTGACAAGGTCACCTCCGCCGCTGCGGACCTGGCTAAGGTAACTGTTACGGCTGAGATCCTCAATGACCTCCGTGGTCCGAAGATCGTCATCCAGAAGTTCAAGAACAAGACCGGTTACAAGAAGCGCCAGGGTCACCGTCAGGAACTGACCAAGATCAAGATCACTGGCATCAAGTAACCACCGGTTACTGTTCAGGTTTTCAGCAGATTCCCCAGAATTTAGAGGCAGGCATTTCAAATGGCACATAAAAAAGGCGCGAGTTCCACTCGCAACGGTCGTGACTCCAACGCCCAGTACCTCGGCGTCAAGCGCTTCGGTGGCCAGGTAGTTTCCGCAGGCGAAATCATCGTCCGCCAGCGTGGCACCCACTTCCACCCGGGCGCCGGCGTAGGCCGTGGCGGCGACGACACCCTGTTCGCCCTGACCCCGGGCGCCGTTGAATTCGGCACCCGCCGCGGTCGCCGCGTCGTCAACATCGTTGCTGCTGCAGCTGCAGAGTAACTCATAGTTCTGAAGCGGTGGAGCGGGCCATATGGTCCGCTCCACTGTTCTTTTAACCGCATTACAATCATCTTGGCGCTTTGCGGCGTCCAGGAAACAGCACTGAGGAGATCCACGTGGCGAGCTTTGTAGACCGGGTAGTACTGCACGTATCCGGCGGTACCGGCGGCCACGGCTGTGTCTCCGTCCACCGTGAGAAGTTTAAGCCACTGGGCGGGCCCGACGGCGGCAACGGCGGCGACGGCGGCAACGTCATCCTCCGCGTCGACCACCAGACCACCACCCTGCTGGACTACCACCACGCCCCGCACCGGCACGCCACCAACGGCGGACCCGGCATGGGGGACTGGCGTGGCGGCAAGAACGGTGAAACCCTCATCCTTCCCGTCCCCGACGGCACTGTGGTCAAGTCCAAGGACGGCACAGTCCTGGCAGACCTCGTCGGCGAAGGCACCGAATACGTCGCGGCCGCCGGCGGACAGGGCGGCCTGGGCAACGCAGCCCTGTCCTCCCAGAAGCGCCGGGCCCCCGGGTTCGCGCTGCTCGGCATCGAGGGCGAATCAAGCGACGTCGTCCTGGAACTGAAGTCCATTGCAGACATCGCCCTGGTGGGGTTCCCGTCCGCCGGCAAGTCGAGCCTGATCGCTGCCATGTCGGCCGCCCGTCCCAAGATCGCCGACTACCCCTTCACCACGCTGATCCCCAACCTGGGCGTCGTCCAGGCCGGCGAAGTCCGCTTCACCATCGCGGACGTCCCCGGCCTGATCGAAGGGGCGTCCGAGGGCAAGGGACTCGGCCACCACTTCCTGCGCCACGTTGAACGCTGCGCCGCGCTGGTGCACGTCCTGGACTGCGGAACGCTGGAATCGGACCGCGACCCCCTGGCCGACCTTGCCATCATCGAGGCGGAACTGGAGAAGTACGCCGTCGACATGAGCTACGCCGGCCAGGACGGCGAAGTGGTTCCGCTGAACCACCGCCCCCGCCTGGTGGCGCTGAACAAGGTGGACCTCCCGGACGGCAAGGACATGGCAGAATTCGTCCGGCCCGAACTCGAATCCCGCGGCTACCGCGTCTTCGAAATTTCCGCAACCAGCCACGAGGGCCTGCGCCAGCTTGGCTTCGCCATGGCCGAAATCGTCAAAGCCGCCCGCGACACCCTGGCCGCTGCGCCGCCCAAGGTCCAGCCGGTGGTACTCAAGCCCCGCGCCGTCAACGAGTCCGGCTTCAAGATCCGCCGCGAAGA
>DATCVX010000467.1:0-5430 GCA_036566705.1 Arthrobacter sp.
TGACCGCCGCAGCGCCTCCACCACAAGACCGGTCCGGGACGACGATGGCAGCAGACCGCTGGGCATGGATTCCGTGATCACAATAAATTCCTTTCCATGCAAATCATCATATCAGGTGTATGGTGTCTAGTATACGATGTATGACAGCAGCGATTCCCCGGCATCTCCGGCCGGCGCCTAACGAGAGGAACGCAATGATGCGTAAGAACGAAAGCTCATCCCCCAGCAGGATCCTCAAGAGAAGGACAGTCGTGTCCCTGGCAGCCATCCTCGCCAGCACCATGGCACTGGGAGCTTGCGGCACGGGAGCAGACACCGGTAGCGCCGAAAAGGGTGACGTCGTGCTGGAACTGTGGGACACGGATACCCGCCCCGAGCGCACGGAGAATCTGAAGACACTGATCAGCATGTTTGAGGCCAAAAACCCCGGCATCAAGGTCAACTACCTCGGGCTGCCTACTGACTCATACATGCAGAAGATCAGCACGGCCATCGCCACCAAGGCGACGCCGGACATCATCACCCCGAAAGCCTCCGACATCTCAGCGCTCGTCGCGCAGGGCGCCTTGGCGCCCCTCGACGACGACTTCAAGAGCGGCGGGTGGGAAGACAAAATCTCGCCGGCGATGACCAAGTCCTCACGGGCGGCATCACCCGATGGAAAGCTGTACCTGACTCCGGCAACCAGCCTTGCCGACGTCGTCTATTACCGCTCTGACCTGCTCAAGAATGCAGGGCTGTCCAGCCCCTCCACCTGGGACGATTTCTACACGGCGGCGCAGAAGCTGACAGACAAGGCGTCGGGCAAATTCGGCTACACACTCCGGGGCGGCAACGGGTTCTTCCCGCAGTTCGTCCAGATGGTCTACCCGCAGGCCGGAATGGACAAATTCTTCCGCGAAGACGGCACGTCCACCCTCAACGACCCGGCAATCATCGCCGCAGCGGAGAAATACGCCGCCCTGTACGGCAAGGACACGGCAGCCAGTGACCTGACCGCCGACTTCAAAACCATGGTGGCGCAGTTCGGCGCCGGCGGAGCCGCCATGCTCAGCCACAGCATTGGGTCCTACCCCACCCACGTCGCCGCCCTGGGCGCCGACAAGGTGGGCGCAGTTGCGCCGTTCCCCTCTGCCTCCGGCAAATCCGTTCTTACGGGCCGCATGACCACCGGCTTCTCCATGTTCCAGGCCAGCACACACAAGGAAGCCGCCTGGAAGTTCCTGCAGTACACGATGAGCGTTGAAGGCAACAGCTTCTGGGCCCAGAAATCCGGCTACCTGCCGGGCAACACCGAGGTGGCCAAGGAGTCGTGGGTGACGCAGAACCCGGCGATGCAGGCATCCGTGGAGGCTCTCGAGAACAAGGACTCGGTCCTGCTGGAACAGCCCTACTACCTGCCTGAGTTCAGCTCCATCACCACCACCGACATGCTCCCCGAATGGCAGAAAGTGCTCCAAGGCCAGCTCTCCATGACGGATTTCCTGACCACCAGCGCCGACAAGCTGACCAAAGCCCAGCAGAAGTACATGAAGAAGTAACCCATGGCAGTCATCACTCCCGCCCGCCCCGCACAGGCGAAGCGTCCCGGACGCTCACGGCACTCAGGCCTGAGGCGCCTCTATCCGTATCTCCTCATCGGCCCCGCGGCAATACTGACCCTGGTGTTCTTGGTCTATCCGGTCGGCAGCGTCTTCTACTACAGCCTCCAGCATTCGAATGTGACCCAGCCTTGGAACGACGGCTTCGCCGGCCTGGATAACTTCATCGCCATGGGCTCCGATCCCCTCTTCTGGCGGAGTCTTGCCTTCACCGCCCAGTGGGTGGCCGTCGAGGTGGGACTGCAGTTCATCTTCGGACTGGCACTGGCCCTGCTGATCAACAAGACGTTCATCGGACGCGGCCTGGCCAGGGCGCTCGTGTTCTCGCCCTGGGCGGTCTCCGGAATCCTGACCACCACCATCTGGATCCTGATCTACAACCCCTCCACCGGGATCGGCCGCTACTTCGCGGACATCGGCATCGGCGAGTACGGAGTGTCCCTCCTGTCAGGGAGCGGCACCACCTTCTGGGCCGTCGTGCTGGCCGAGATGTGGAAGGGCATCCCGTTCTTCGCCATCCTGATCCTTGCCGACCTCCAGTCCGTGTCCCTGGAACTCTACGAATCCGCAGAGGTGGACGGCGCCGGCACCCTCCGTAAGTTCGTCTCGATCACGTGGCCGCACATCCGCCAGGCCATCATCATCGCTACACTCCTCCGGGCCGTGTGGGAATTCAACAACGTTGACCTTCTCTACACGCTGACCGGCGGCGGACCCGCGAGTTCCACAACAACCCTCCCCCTTTACGTCGCCCAGACAGCCATTCATGACCGGGACTTCGGCTACGGTTCGGCGCTGACCGTTGTGGCCTTCCTGATCCTGACATTCTTCTCGCTTGTCTATCTGCGCATCACCAAGTCAAAAGAGGATGAAAAATGACCTCGCTGCTTCCCACGGCACACCTCACTCCGGCCCGGCCAGAGGCCGCCAGCACACCTGCGCCTCGGCCCATGAGTGCCCTGAAAAAGCGCGAGCGCCGCATCGACAGGGTCCTGACCTACGCTCCGCTGACGCTGTTCCTCATCTTCACCCTCGTCCCGTTCTACTGGATGCTGCTCTTTGCGTTCCGGCCCGCCGGCTCCACGTCGCTGGTGCCGTGGCCGATCACCTTCGACCACTTCGCCACCGTCTGGAACGGTTCAGGCTTCGGCATCTACTTCCAGAACAGCCTTTTCGTGGCCGGGATGAGCCTCCTCACCTCGACCGTCATCGCCCTGCTCGGCGGCTACGCCCTCGCCCGCTTCAGGTTCCGCGGCAAGACGCTGTTCCTGGTGGCCATGCTGTGCACCCAGTTCGTGCCCGGCGCCATGATGCTGATTCCGCTCTTTGAGATCTTCAATGCCGTTGGCCTGACCAACAACCTGTGGAGCCTCATCATCTCGGACACCGTCTTCCACCTGCCGCTGTCACTGATCCTGATGGCCGGCTTCATCCGGAACGTCCCCATGGAACTCGAGGAAGCTGCCTGGGTGGACGGCTGCACGCGCATCCAGGCGTTCCGGCTCGTGGTCCTCCCGCTGCTGAAGCCGGGCATTGTGGCAGTGGGATCCTTCGCATTCATCAGCGCCTGGAACAACTTCCTGTTCGCCATCATGTTCATGAGCACGCAGAGCCGTTTCACGGTTCCCGTGGGCCTGAGCTACCTGCTGGGCGAGTTCGGCGCGGACTTCGGTGCCCTGGCCGCCGGCGGCGTCGTCGCTATCATTCCGGTAGTCCTCCTGTTCGCCTACGTGCAGAAGTTCCTCGTCCAGGGGCTGAGTGCCGGTGCCGTCAAAGGATGACCAACGCAACGAATCACACAGCTGAAGCGCGGATGACCCCCGTATTGGCAGATTCCACGCCCGCTGACGTGAGCGCGGCATGTTCGGCAGCGGCTGATGCCGCCGTCGAACTCGGCGAGTCCCTCCGGTCTGAGCGGTCCGTTTTCCTTCACGAGCTTGCGAACGAACTGGAGCGGCACCGGGAGGCGATAGAGGGCGTCGCTGCGATTGAAACGTCGCTTTCCGCGAGCCGCCTTTCCGCTGAAATGACGCGGACGGTGAAGCAGGCACGCCTTTTCGCGGACGTGCTCGACGACGGCGGGTATCTGGAAGCCGCCATCGACCACGCAACGTCCGCCACACCGGATACGCGCCTCACACGGATTCCGCTCGGACCGGTGGCAGTCTTCGGGGCGAGCAACTTCCCCTTGGCTTTCGGGGTTCCCGGCGGTGATACCGTCTCCGCCCTCGCCGCCGGGTGTCCCGTCGTCGTCAAGGGTCATCCAGGGCATCCGCAGACGAGCCGACTTGCCTTTGAGGCGATCCAGCGGGCAGCGACGACGTCAGGAATGCCCCCTGGGACCATTGCCCTCGTCACGGGAATCGAGGCGGGGCGCAACCTGGTTTTGGATCCGCACATCCAAGCAGTCGGATTCACCGGGTCCACCGCAGCAGGACGGATCCTGTTTGATCTCGCGTCCGCCCGCCCTTCCCCGATTCCCTTCTACGGTGAACTCGGAAGCCTCAATCCGGTGGTGGTGACAGCCGCCGCTGCCCTGGCGAGAACGTCCGGCATCGCAGCCACGCTGGCATCGTCCATCAGCGGCAGCGCAGGCCAGTTGTGCACCAAGCCCGGCCTCATCTTCATTCCGTACGGCGCCGGCGACGCCCTGGTTGCCGCCCTCACGGAGCTGCTGGATGCCGCGCCCGCATTGACCATGCTGAACGACGGAATCCAGCAACGCTTCACCCAAAGCGTCGGGGCCTGGAAGGCTGCTGAGGCTGTGTCAGTTCTTGTCGACGGCAAGCAAGGCGGTTCGGCCGGCCCGCATCTCATCAGCGTCGATATAGGACGGCTCACGGGACCCTTGCTGGACGAGGCCTTCGGACCCGCGGCAGTCATCGTCAGGTATGAGACTCAGGAACAGGTGGTCGCTGCCCTCCAGTCGGTGGGTGGCCAGCTCACCACGAGCCTGCTTTTTGACGACGCGGAGGCGGACAAGCTGGGGTCAATCGCCCAGGCCATGAAGGGCCGTTCCGGGAGGCTCGTCTTTAATGACATTCCGACGGGAGTCGCCGTCGCGTGGTCCATGACCCACGGCGGCCCGTATCCAGCGACAACGAATTCAGCGCATACCTCCGTGGGCAGTGCCGCTATCAAGCGATGGCTGCGGCCGGTCACTTTTCAGAATGCGCCGGAAGCAGTCCTGCCGCCGGAACTGCGGGAAGGTTCGCGCAGCATTCCACGGCGGATCAACGGTTCACTGACCACGTCGTGAGCTCCAGTCCCGCCCATGCAGGCGTTCGAAGCCGTCCAGCATCAGGTCGAGGGCGAACTCGAACTCAAACTGGTCGTCGCAGCCGTAGCTGACCACTGAGCCGTCGTCGTGCCGGGCAACGCCAGCCACCTCAAGGATGTTCGGATACCTCCGCGCCATCTCCTGGAGCATGGCAGCCTGCGCCTCCGGCGGCATCACCGCCTCCTGGCCTCCGGCGGCGTCGAACAGCTCCTGGGTGAAGCCCCACATCCGGCTCCCCAGCGCGTGCATCACGTGGTGGGTGAGGTCAACGGAGAAGCCGCCGGCCAGGAACATTCCGATGACTTCGTCGGTGTACTTGAGGACAGCGGGCGTCCGGTTGGTGCGGGTTTCCAGCGCCTGGCGGGCCCACGGATGCCGCAGCAGCGCCTGACGCGCGGACAGCACGCGCTGCCGGACGGCATCCTTCCAGCCAGCGCCGGCGACGGGCGCGATCTCGCCGATAACGACGTCCACCATGCCGTCAAGGAGTTCATCCTTGTTGGCGACGTGCTTGTAGAGCGCCATCGGCACCACGCCGAGCGCCTCGGC
>DATCVX010000468.1:0-4527 GCA_036566705.1 Arthrobacter sp.
CACCGGAATGCTACTTGCCGGGATTTTCGCGGGCCAGGTAGGCCTCGACGGCGGCACCCAGCTGATCACCGTTGGGGAGGTTGTCGTTCTCATCGGCAAGCAGCGACCTGCGGACGGTTCCCTCCGCCTTCTCGTCGTAACGGGATTCGAGGCGGGAAACAACCTGCTGGACGTCCTCGGACGCATCGATCTGCTCGGCAATCTGGCGGCTGACCTCCCGGCCGGCTTCGCGAAGCCGGTCCGTGGGCAGCATCAGCGACGTCGCCGCGCCCAAGTATTCCAGGCCGGCCACCGCGGCCGTGGGGTATTCAGCCTCAGCGAGGTAGTGCGGAACGTGGATCACGTAGCCGGCGACGTTGCGCCCGGCCTCAACGAGCCGGAGTTCCAGGATGTGCCCTACTGCCGCGGGGACTTCCACCGTGGGCTTCCACACCGAGATGCCCTCGATCAGGTCCGGCCGGTTCCCGTGGACGGTGACGCCGACCGGGCGCGTGTGCGGCACCGGCATAGGGATGGAGTGGATCCACGTCACCAGGTTGACGTCCAGCTTTTCGGCAATGCCCACCACGGCGCGCGCGAAGCGCTCCCACTGCAGGTCCGGCTCAAAGCCGGCCAGCAGGAGGAACGGAAGGCCCAGCCCGTCCGTCAGCCTGTACAGCGCGAGCTTCGGCGCCTGATAATCCTGGAGGTGGTCTTCCACAAACGAAACGTGCGGCCGCCGGGACCGGTAATCGATGAGCTGGTCGGCGTCGAAAACCGCCACCGGCTCGGCGTCGAGGGTATCGAGCAGCTCCGCGTTGATCTGCTTCACAACATGCCCGGCGTCGGCAAACCCGGTAAATCCCATCACCAGGTTCAGGCCCCGGAGCGCCGGGCTGTTGAACAGCTCGATGTTGCTCGCATAGAGCGCATCGGGGTCCAGCAGGGAGCCGGAAATCCGTTCAAGCACGGCATGTTCCTTTCGTGGTTTCGGGTGGATACCTCGTACAACGCCCCGGGCCACCGCGGCATTCCACCTGGCGGTGTGTTGCAAGTCTCAGATGATTCCGCTGCGGCGGCGCAGACGGGCTACGATCGGAACTGGCCTGCCGGACGGGCCTGCGACGCCCCGGCGGAGTCCCAGGCCCGCCGCAGCTTCGGTTTCCATGGCAGGACGCCAAACATGCATTCCTGCCCGAACAATCTTTGAGAATTGAGGACTGATCCCTATGGTCAAAAATACTGAAATCCACCTTAGTACCCTCGCGCGGGACCTTAAGAAGGCCCCCAGTGACGCCGTTGTCATCGGGGTGGGCCAGGGACCGGACGGCCCCGTCCTCCTGGAGAATCCGCTGACGGCCAAGTCCGCCGAAGCATTGACGGACTCCTTGAAGGTCCTGGGCGTCACGGGCGCCGCCGACCAGGTGGTCCGGCTCCCCGGCCTCCCCGAAACCGGCGCCGGCGTCCTCGTCCTCGCCGGCGTGGGCAAGGTGGGCGCAGAACGTACCCTCGCCGGTGAAGCGCTCCGCCGGGCGGCAGGTTCCGCCGTGCGCCAGCTTGCCGGCTTCACCACTGTGGTCCTGGCACTTCCGACGGCGGGTGTCGCCGACGTCGCGGCAGTCGCCGAAGGTGCCGCGCTGGGATCCTATGCCTTCACGGAGTACCGCTCCTCCAGGGACGGCCTGAAGGAGCCCGTGAGCAAGGCCGTCATCTACACGGATGTTGCCGACGGGCCGGAACTGCGGTCAGCGCTGGTGCGGGCCGGCCTGGTAGGCAAGGCAGTCAACGCCACTCGGTCGCTGGTCAACCAGCCGCCCAGCCACCTCTACCCCGAGTCGTTCGCCGAGGCCGCCAAGGAACTGTCGAAGGGACTGCCCGTCAAGGTGACCGTCTGGGACGAAAAACGCCTGGAAAAGGAAGGCTTCGGCGGCATCATGGGCGTGGGCAAGGGCTCCACCCGGCAGCCCCGCCTGGTGAAGGTCGAGTATGCCCCCGCCAAGGCGACCGCAAAGATCGCCCTGGTCGGCAAGGGCATCACCTTCGACACCGGCGGCATCTCCATTAAGCCCGCCCTGGGCATGGGTGACATGAAAAGCGACATGGCGGGCGCCGCCGTCGTCCTTAACACTGTGCTGGCAATCGCAGGCCTTGGCCTGCCGGTGAAGGCCACGGCGTGGCTCTGCATCGCGGAAAACATGCCTTCCGGTGCCGCTTCGCGGCCCGCGGATGTCCTGACGATGTTCGGCGGCAAGACCGTCGAGGTGCTGAACACCGACGCAGAGGGCCGCCTGGTCATGGCGGACGGCATCGTCGCGGCGAGCCGGGAATTCCCGGATGCCATCATTGATGTCGCCACGCTCACCGGCGCGCAGCTTATTGCGCTCGGCAACCGCACCGCCGGTGTGATGGGCTCCGACAGCATCACCGGCCCGCTCAAGGCCGCCGCGGACCGCGCGGGCGAACTGGTCTGGCCCATGCCGCTGCCTGAAGAGCTGCGACCCAGCCTGGACTCCCAGGTGGCGGACCTGGCCAACATCGGCGAACGCCACGGCGGCATGATGACCGCTGCCGTTTTCCTGCGCGAGTTTGTGGGTAAGGACAAGGACGGGGAACAGATCCCCTGGGCCCACGTGGACATCGCCGGCCCGTCCTTCAACAACGGGAGCCCGTATGGCTACACCCACAAACAAGGCACGGGCTGCACCGTCCGGACCCTCGTGGCCTACGTGGAGGACCTCCTGGCCGCAGCTGCCTGAACGGCTTTTTACCTGTCACGCGGCTTTGTGACACCACGGTGAATCCTTGGACACAAAGCCGCGTGACACTCACCACAAGCGCTCCACAAACGCGGCGCCAAGGTGGAGCATGGATAAGTGGTTCGCTAAGGTGAACCACGGTAGTCACAAATGCAAGAGAACCTGCCTGCTGGCATAATCACGGCAGTACAAGTTCCAAGACCAGATGATGCGTACGCTCGCGTCATCGTTCACGCGAGGGAGCGTCTAAGTGGCCGATCAGGCAACTGCGCAAGAATTCGACATCCTGGTACTCGGTGGCGGCAGCGGCGGATACGCCACCGCCCTGCGGGCCGTACAGCTTGGCTTCACCGTCGGCCTCGTGGAGAAGGGAAAGCTGGGCGGCACCTGCCTCCACAACGGCTGTATCCCCACCAAGGCTCTGCTGCACTCGGCAGAACTGGCCGACCACGCCCGCGACTCCGCCAAGTACGGCGTGAATGTCACCCTGGACAGCATCGACATCAACGCTGTCAACGCTTACAAAGACGGCATCATCGCCGGCAAGTTCAAGGGCCTCCAGGGCCTGATCAAGTCCAAGGGCATCACCGTCATCGAAGGTGAAGGCAAGCTCCAGGGCACCGACACCGTTGTGGTGAACGGCACCGCCTACAAGGGAAAGAACATCGTCCTCGCCACCGGCTCCTACTCCCGCTCACTCCCGGGACTGGAAATCGGCGGCCGCGTCATCACCTCCGACGAGGCCCTGAAGATGGACTCCATCCCCAAGAGCGCCATTGTGCTCGGCGGCGGCGTCATCGGCGTCGAGTTCGCTTCGGTCTGGAAGTCCTTCGGCGTCGACGTCACCATCGTGGAAGGCCTGCCCTCCCTGGTCCCGAACGAGGACACCGCCATCGTCAAGAACCTTGAGCGGGCCTTCAAGAAGCGCGGCATCAAGTTCTCCACCGGCATCTTCTTCCAGGGCGTCGAGCAGAACGACACCGGCGTCAAGGTCACCCTCGTGGACGGCCAGACGTTCGAAGCCGAGTACCTCCTGGTTGCCGTCGGCCGCGGACCCGTCACCGCCAACCTCGGATACGAAGAAGCAGGCGTCACCATCGACCGCGGCTTCGTCATCACCAACGAGCGCCTCCACACCGGTGTCGGCAACGTCTACGCCGTGGGCGACATCGTTCCAGGCGTGCAGCTGGCACACCGCGGATACCAGCAGGGCATCTTTGTCGCCGAGGAAATCGCAGGCCTCAAGCCTGTCATCGTCGAGGACGTCAACATCCCCAAGGTCACCTACTGCGAACCTGAAATCGCGACCGTGGGCTACACGGAAAAGGCCGCCAAGGAAAAGTTCGGCGATGACCAGATCCAGATCCAGGAGTACAACCTCGCCGGCAACGGCAAGAGCTCCATCCTGGGCACCGGCGGCCTGGTGAAACTCGTCCGCCAGAAGGACGGCCCCGTAGTGGGCGTCCACATGATCGGCTCCCGCATGGGCGAGCAGATCGGTGAAGCACAGCTCATCGTGAACTGGGAAGCCTACCCGGAGGATGTGGCCCAGCTGCTGCACGCCCACCCCACCCAGAACGAGGCACTGGGCGAGGCCCACCTCGCACTGGCAGGCAAAGCCCTCCACGGCTAAGCAGCCCGCAAGACAACTGGGCTTAGTGCACCGGGCATGATCCGCCGGGTGCACTAAGCTCGAACAAGCCAGCAATCATCCGCACAAAAAGATCAATAAGGAGAACGGGGACGACATGTCTGAATCCGTTAACTTGCCCGCCCTCGGTGAGAGCGTCAC
>DATCVX010000469.1:0-5175 GCA_036566705.1 Arthrobacter sp.
GCCGAGTTCCAGCCGGAGGAAAAGACTTCGCCGGCAGCGGCCGCGTAAACAGGGGTTCCGCAGGCTGCTCCGAAGTCGATGCCCGTGTGCAGGTAACCGCCGGTGCCATAGAAGTCGATCGTTCCCGGCGGCGTGGCACGCCAGCCGAACCCGGAAGTAATGGGCACGTCACCGGAGAAGGGGTGGCGCAGGCCAAACGCCGACGGCGAACCGGTCACCGGAGCGTACGGCTGCACAGCCCGTCCCGCCGCGGCTGCTGCAGCGGCTGCCGCCTCCGCCAGACGCCGCTGCTCTGCTTCCCAGGCTTCCCGCAGCCTGCGGTCCCTTTCGGCGATTTCGTTGGCGACAGCATTCTGGCTGGCCTCAACGGCTGCCAGCTGGCTCTGGATACCCGGCTTTGCAGCCTGGAGTTCGGCGTCAAGACGGATGGTGTCCGCGATCAGCTGGTCAACCTGTGCCTTCTTGGCCTCGGCTTCGTCGCGGGCAGCTTTTTCACGTTCGAGGGCGGCATCCGCCTTGGCCTTCAGGTCCTGGATCTCCGCTTCAACGGCAGCGAGCCGCGCCTGCGAGTTGACGTTGGTGGCGTTCTGCTGCGACAGCTTGTCCATGGCCGAGTTCTGGCTCCGCATCGCCTGGTCGGCGAGGTCCATCGTGTCGGTGAGGCTGCCACCCGCGTTGGATCCGAAAAAAAGCGTGAGGTTGGAAGGGACGCCGCCGGACTTGTACGCCTGGGTGGCAATCTGGCCGATGAGCTTCTTCGTGTCAGCTATCTTCTGCTTGTCCGTCTCAAGCTGCTGGGTGATCTTGGCCTTGTTTTGCTGCGCAAGGTCCACGCGGGCTGAGAGTGCTTCGACTTCCTTGACCGCAGTGGCAACCCTGCCCTGTGCTTCGAGCAGTGCCTGCTGGGCGCCGGGAAGCTGGCCCTGGTAAATCACCAGGTCGCCCGCGGCTTTGGCGATCCGCGAGTCGACAAATTCGAGGGATTGCTGGACCCGGGCGGCCTCGGCTTCGAGGGCTGCCTGCTTGTCTTCGAGCTCATCAGCGAAAGCTACCGGCGTTGAAGCGCCAATGCTGGCTGCTAGGACCAGCGCCAGGACGCCGCTGATGATGCCGGTACGGCGCGCCTGGCGAGTGCGGTTCTTGCGGGGCAGGCGGGAAGTTCGATCGAGACCAGTCATAAGCTTTCCTTGTTCGGTTTGCACAGCCTAGACCCTCAAATATCTGCGCAAGGTCAAGAGAGACGAAATTCCTGCCAAAGATCCGCCAAGGATTAGCAGGGCAGGCGCAAGGATGAGTGTCTGCCCTGGCGAGATGAAGGCTGTGTCCGGGTACTGCTTGGACAGGTATTCACCCAGGAAGAAGTGCGCAACGGCCCATAGGGTGCCGGACGCCAGCGCTGCACCGATGACGGCAGCAATGACGCCTTCGAGGATGAACGGCAGCTGGATCACCGTTTTCGAGGCGCCCACAAGGCGCATGATGCCCGTTTCGCGGCGGCGGCTGAAAGCGGAGAGCCGGATTGTGGTGGCAATCAGGAGGATCGCGCAGACAATCATGACGCCGGCAACACTTACTGCCACGAGGGAAGCGGCATTCATGGCAGAGAAGAGCCGTTCCAGCAGCTGGCGCTGGTCGATCACGGTCTCGACGCCGGGCTGCGACGAAAACGTCTCGCTGATGATCTGGTACTTTTCGGGGTCCTTCATGTTGATCCGGAAGGAGGCCGGGAGCTGGTCGGGCGTGACCGAGTCAACAATCGGCGAATTGGAGAACTGGTCCTTGAAGTGCTTGTAGGCCTCGTCCTTGGACTCGAACTGGAAGTCGTTGATGTACTGCGAAACAGCCGGCGACTCCAGGAGGGATTGCAGGTTATCCTGCTGCTCCGGGGTGACCGGGCCGGTGGCGCACCCGGTCGCCGTCGAACCGTCACTGCACAGGAAGATCGCCACCTGGACTTTGTCGTACCAGTAGCCCTTCATCTGGTTGATTTGCAGCTGAAGCATGCCCGCGGCGCCAACAAAGGTCAGGGACACAAAGGTCACCAGGATGACCGAAACGACCATCGAGATGTTCCGGCGGAGTCCACTGCCAATCTCGCCGAGGATAAAAGCGAGCCTCATCGCCGGTCCTCCCCTGCGCCGTCGCCGCGGCCTTCAGGGCTGGCCGGCGGTATCTCTTCCCGTCCGCTGGCGTCCTTGAGCCGCCGCGACTGCCCAACAATCGGAATCATGGAGGTGTACAGGGCCTTTGCTTCGTCGCGGATGACCACCCCGTTCTTCAGCTCCACCACGCGCTTGCGCATTTCGTTGACAATGTCGTCGTCGTGGGTGGCCATCACCACTGTGGTGCCATTCTGGTTGATCTTGTCCAGCACGCCCATGATGCCCATGGAGGTGGTGGGGTCCAGGTTTCCCGTGGGTTCGTCGGCCAGGAGGATGCCGGGCCGGTTGACCACAGCCCGGGCGATGGCCACGCGCTGCTGCTCACCGCCGGAAAGCTCGTGGGGGAGCCGGTTTTCCTTGCCTTCGAGCCCTACCGTCTTGAGCACCTCGGGCACCGTGTCGCGGATGACGCTGCGGCTCTTGCCGATGACCTGCATGGCGAATGCGACATTGGCGAAGACGTTTTTCTGCGGCAGGAGACGGAAATCCTGGAAGACAACGCCGATGCCGCGGCGAAGCCGGGGCACCCGCCAACTGGAAATTTTGGCGACGTTCTGCCCTGCCACGTACACGGCACCGGACGAGGCCCGGTCCTCTTTGAGCACAAGCCGCAGGAAGGTCGACTTTCCGGACCCGGAGGCGCCCACAAGGAAGGCGAATTCGCCACGGTCGATCTCAAGGTTGACAGCGTCCAGCGCCGGCCGTGCCTGCTGGTCGTAGACCTTGGTGACATTTTCGAATCGGATCATGACCCTAAGTACCCTGCAGGCATGGCTGATGGTGCGCAGCCCAGATCTGCAGCCGGCGCGCGGGCTTCTGTTTGGGGGAAGTAGAGCTCCGGCTCCTCGACTATACGCAGTCCCTATGCCTTATTTACGCCGCTTCCGGGGGCGTGTCGCGGGATCAGTCCCGCGGGGACGGCCGGACGTTTACTTGTCGGCGTTGCGGTTGTCAGTACGCCAGCGGATGCCGGCGTCGATGAAGTCGTCGATCTCGCCGTCGAAAACCGCTGAGGTGTTGCCGACTTCGTGGTCGGTCCGCAGGTCCTTGACCATCTGGTACGGGTTGAGCACGTAGGAGCGCATCTGGTCACCCCAGGATGCTTTGACATCCCCGGCAAATGCCTTCTTTTCGGCGTCCTCCTGTTCCTTCTTCAGGAGCAGGAGCCTGGACTGGAGCACGCGCATGGCAGCTGCCCGGTTCTGCAGCTGGGATTTCTCGTTCTGCATCGACACCACGGTGCCGGTGGGGATGTGCGTCAGGCGCACGGCGGAGTCCGTGGTGTTGACCGACTGTCCGCCGGGGCCCGATGAGCGGAACACGTCAACGCGGATCTCGTTGTCGGGAATGTCGATGGAATCCGTCTGTTCAATCAGCGGGATCACTTCGACGGCGGCGAAGGAGGTCTGGCGGCGGCCCTGGTTGTCGAAGGGGCTGATCCGGACGAGGCGGTGCGTTCCGGCCTCCACGCTCAGCGTTCCAAACGCATAAGGCGCTTTGACCTCAAAGGTGGCGGACTTCAGGCCGGCTTCCTCAGCGTAGGACGTGTCCATGACGGTAGTGGGGTACCCGTGCCGTTCCGCCCAGCGCAGGTACATCCGCATCAGCATTTCGGCGAAATCAGCGGCGTCGACCCCGCCGGCGCCGGCACGGATGGACACCACGGCCTCACGTTCGTCGTATTCGCCGGAGAGGAGGGTGACAATTTCGAGGTCCTTCAGCGCCTTCCTGATGGACTCCAGTTCCGCGGCGGCTTCGCCCATGGAGTCGGCGTCGTCCTCATCCTGGCCGAGCTCCACCAGGACTTCGAGGTCGTCGATCCGCGCGGTCAGCTTGTTGAGCCGCTCCAGTTCCGATTGGCGGTGGGAGAGCCTGGACGTGATTTTCTGGGCCGCGGCCGGATCGTCCCACAGGTTCGGCTCGCCGGCCCGCTCGCTGAGTTCGGCGATGTCCTCCTTCAGGGCCTCAACATCGCTGACTTGCTCGATGGAGGTGTAGGTGGCGCGGAGGGCGCGGATTTCTGCGGAAAAATCAATATTGGCCATGGTTGTTTAAGCCTACGCTATCCAGCCGGAGGCCCGGACTCCCGTTGCCGGTTACCGCAGTTGCCGCAGTTACCGCAGTTACCGGTCAACGCGTCAGGCGGGAACGGGCCGTGGACGTGGCCTCAATCCTGATGCCGTCGGGCACCAGGAAATTCACCACCGGCGGATGGACAGCTGCGGTAAGTACAACGACGGCGGTGGAACCGTCGGGACTGCCTGTCGCCGTCGAGACCTCCAGACGGTCGAGGCGCCGGGCTCCCGGATTCCTGCGGATGAAGTCGCCGGCGACATTCCTGACGCGCTCGGAGCCGAGAACGGCGGAGGGACTGCCGCCGTCGGCTCCGACATCACCCAACGTGAAGCTGTCAGCTGCGGCCAGGGACGCGCCGTCGGCCAGGGACAGCAGCCGCTTGTGCTCGACGTAGACGCTGGAAATGCCAACAACGACGGTAGTCACCAGGAGTGCCAGCAGGACGTAACCGATGATCAGGACAAGCATCTGGCCTCCCTCTGCTGCCTCGTTTGGCTTCACCGGAACCTGCCGACCAGCTGGGTGGACGAGGCTTCAACTTCACTGGCGTTGAGGCGGAACCCGTCGCTGAACGGCACAAACGGCAGCGGCACGGTGAGGTTGACGGTCACCGTGACTGCCGTTCCGGCCGCCTGACAGTCGGAGGGTTCACAGCTCGTGGAGATTCGAGCGTTGCCGGCAGGGTGTCCGTAATCCGCGAGTGCAATGAGGGCCGCCTGCTCGGCCGCTACGTGCGCTGACTGCGTATCCGCTTGGGCAACATACACTTTGGCGGCCTGGTCGGCTGCCCCTACGACGGCAAAGGACCCGCCCTGGATCTGGCCCATAGTGATGATGAAGTACACCAGCGGAACCATCAGGAGCAGTGCGAGGAACGTAAACTCCACGACCGCACTCCCCTGTTCCCCGGTTGCCGGTGCGGGCTTGCCGGGAGGCG
>DATCVX010000470.1:0-2980 GCA_036566705.1 Arthrobacter sp.
CTCATAGACCCGGTGCAGTTCGGCGCGGCTTTCCAGCATCGAGACCCAGCGCCTGGGCGTGTGCGGCCGCGACTTCTCCCGGATGAGTTCCAGCTGGTGCTGGAAGTCCGTCCGGGGTGCCGCGCCGGTGGCCCTCACATGCTTGCCCCGCAGCTCGATTGCGCCGAGCAGATCCAGTTCGGCGAGGATTGCCCCGGACAAACCGGCCTTGAGTACGGCCTGCGGCACATCGGGCTCGCCGTCCTTGTCGTTCGTTGCCAGGAGAAGGAATGCCTGGGGAAGGCTTAGCTCCCCGGCCTCCGGTTTTTCAGCGTTCATACGATCATGGTGGCCCTGTTCCGCGCCTACCACAACGATGATTTACAAGCCGGAAACCAAAACCCCTACCCGCAATCGAAATTGCAGAGTACATTTAATGCAATCAGCCTTGCAGAGTGAGCCACGTTACAGAAAGGTCCGGATTGAACACCAACGCAGTCGATCTTGAAGCCAGCGCGGCAGGCGCAACCAGCGCCGGGAACCTCACGCACGCCTGGCTCGGCGACGTGCTGCCGGACGTTCCGCTGTCCAAGGCCCAGAGCCGGGTGGTGGATGTGATCGGCCGCAACCCGCAGCTTTCCTCGTACGCCGACATCGCCGAAATCGCGCAGCGGGCCGACGTCAACAACTCCACAGTGGTCCGCGCAGCCCAGCACCTGGGCTACCGCGGCTGGCCCGACCTCCAGCGCGAACTGCGCTCCCGCTACCTGGTGATGATCTCCACCGAGGACACCCTGACCGAGCACGGCGAACACCGCAGCCCCCTGCACGACGCGATCAACCACGACATCGAAAACCTGCGCCTCACCCTGGACTCCAACACGGCCGACGACGCCGAGGCCGCCATCGCGGCGATGGCCGCAGCGAAGTCCATCACCGTCGTCGGGCTTGGCTCGTTCGCCGGCCCCGCCAGCGTGATGGCACACCTCGGCTCCACGATGGGCTACCCCATCACCCTGGAGAACCGCGGCGGCGTCCACCTCGCCTCCAGCACCAACACCCTAGGGCCCGGGGATGTCCTGGTGGTCATCAACATGTGGCGCTCCATCCGGCAGATCATTGTCACCGCCGAGGCGGCCAAGGAGGCGGGCGCCACTGTGATTGCCATCAGCGACATGCGCCGCGGGCGCCTGGCTGCCGCGGCGGACCACCTCCTGGTGGTGGCCTCGGAAGGAATCTCGTTCTTCCAGTCCGTCACGGGCGCAAACTCCCTGGTCTACGGCCTGCTCGCGGGCATGGAGGCGGCGCACCCCGAGCGCAGCCGCACCGCCATCCGCCGCACCCAGCAGCTGTGGAAAGACCTCGACATCTACCTCGACTGAACCCTTCTCCCCGCGCCCAACCCAACGCGGGGTCACTTAATGCCCAATATTGGGCGTTTATTGGGTCAAAAGTGACCCCGCGTTGCCCCAGCCCCACAGACGCACAGCCGCACAGATTCCAGGAGCAGTTTTATGAACACCACCAACCGCCGCGTCGCCGTCATCGGCCTCGGCGCCATGGGCGGGGCGATGGCCGCCACCCTCCACCGCGCCGGCTGGGACGTCACCGGCTTTGACCCGTTCGACGGCGCCCGGGCCGCCGCTGCCGAGGCCGGGATCAAAACCACCGCCAGCCTCGAGGACGTCGCCGGAACACCCTACGCAGTCCTCTCCCTGCCGGCGGCCAGCATGGTGGAAACCACTGTCCCCCAGCTCCTGGCCGCACCCGGAACGGTCGCGATCATCGACACCACCACGTCCGAACCGGGCACCAGCAAGCACATGGCAGAACTCGCCGAAGCCCAGGGCGCGGCCTTCGTGGACGCCCCGGTCTCCGGCGGCCGCGACGGCGCAGCCACGGGTTCGCTGAGCGCCTTCGTCGGCGCAACCGACGCAGCCCTCACGGCGGCCGAGCCCGTCCTGCTGGCCCTCACTGGCGGCAAATACAGCCACATCGGCGGCCCCGGCAGCGGCAACGTGGTCAAGCTCCTCAACAACGTCCTGGCCGCGGCCAACCTGGTTTCCGTGGGTGAGGCCCTCGGCGTGGCCAAGGCCTACGGCATCGATCCCGCCACGGCCGCCGCCAGCATCAGCGAAGCCTCCGGCGGCAGCAAAGTCTCCGCCAACATGTATCCCAACTGGGTCCTCAGCGGCACCCACGATTCAGGCTTCTCCCTCGGCCTGATGGCACGCGATGCCGCCCTCGCCGTGGAGGTCGCCGGCCAGATCGGCGAAAAACCGGCGCTGCTCGCCGCCGTCGCAGGCCAGTGGCAGGACGCCCTCGCCGTCCTCGGACCGCGTGCCGACTTCACCGAAATCGCCAGGACCGTGGCTCCGGCCATCACGCCCGCCGGCGCCCCCGGCACCGCAGCCGGCACCACCCCCGTCGCCTAAACTCCCCGCCCCCAGCCCCCAGCTTCAAAGGACCACCACATTGAGCATCACCACAGCACCCACCTCCTCCTCGGCAGCCACCGCCCGCGCCGTCCTGGACGGAGCCTTCCCTTCAGGCCTCGGCGCGTTCGTTGACGGCAAAGTCGTCACCGGCAGCGGCGAAAGCATCACCCTGACCGCGGCGGCCACCGGCGAACCCTTCGCCACCTACGCCGACCCCGGCGCCGAGGGCGCCAACGCCATCCTGGAAAGCTCGACGGCGGGCGCGGCGGTCTGGGCCGCGCTGAACGGCTTCGAGCGGGCAGCCATCCTCCGCAATGTCAGCCGCGTTGTAGAGGCGCACGGCGAGGAACTCGCCATCCTTGAGTCGGCCACCACGGGAAAGCCCATCCGCGACGCCCGCGTCGAAGCCGCCAAGGTGGCCGAGATGTTCGGCTATTACGCCGGCTGGGCGGATAAGCTGACCGGCCAGACCATCCCCGTTCCCGGCAACTGGCACACGTACACCGAGCGCGTGCCCTGGGGCGTCGTCGTCGCCATCACCCCCTGGAACGCTCCCTTAGATC
>DATCVX010000471.1:0-5924 GCA_036566705.1 Arthrobacter sp.
TACACCATCGAAACCAGGATCATCGGGCTGGACGCCAAAGCCATCTACTTTGAGCAGCGCATGGTGGCCGACGGCGAGATTTACGCCCGTGCCTACATCGCCACCCGTCTGGTCAGCAAAGGCAAACCCGTCAGCCAGGACGAGATCCTGCGGGAGTTCGGCCAGCCCCCGGCCGATCGTGTGCTCCCGGAATGGATCCACGAGTGGCGCGAGACAAACGCCCTGCCTGGGAGCCGGACACCGGCCCCGCATCACTGGGAGAGCAGCGCCCGCCCGGCGCGCTGACAGGCTACGCGCCGACGTCGCGCCTGTTGACCGCGAACGCGGCCACAGCCACCAAACCTGCTGAAATTCCCCAGAGCCACCCGGCCGCACCCCAGTCCGCGCCGTTGGCCACCGGCGAATTCCCGTAGGCCCAGTGGTAGGGGCTGAGGTTGAGCAGCCACTCCACATCCTCGCTCTGCCGGCCGACGGCGTTGAAGACGTACCCCAGGACACCCACGGCGGCGCCGGCGGCCAGCCCGTAGGTCCGCCGTCCGGACACGGCGCCCGCGCACAGCGCGGCCGTTCCGCTCAGGAGCGCCAGGCCGGCGAACAGCACCGCCGCACCGAACAGGTTCTCCGGCCGGATGTCCAGCTGCGCCGAATCATTCAGCAGCCGGACCAGCACAAAGACCAGCGCCGCGAGCAGCAGCACGCGCAGGAACAATGACAGTGCACGCTCCAGCACCACCTGGACTCGCGTCACGCCGTGGGCGAGGGTCAGCTCGAGCTGACCGGATTCCTCATCGCCGCCCACGGCCGCGGCACCCCACCCCACAGACGCGATGGTCATCAGCAGGAACCAGATCAGCCCGTAGAGCGTGGCCTGGGTGTAGCCGGGGCCGGTGGCGATCTGGTCGTAGTTCAGCGCCTTGGTCATCTCGGCCGGGAGGGCATCGATCATGTCCTGCATCTGCGCGCTCCCGCCGATGGACGGGTACAGCGGCAGGTACAGTAAGGTGGCGGCCGCCAGCCCGGCTGCCCAGCCGAGTGTGGAGCGCCACGTGTCAAAAAAGGCCCGGCGGAACAGCGGCAGGGTGGTACTCACTTTGCTGCCTCCTGCGGGTTCGAATACATTTTCAGCACCGATTCCTCCAGGTCGGGCTCCTCCAGGACAAGATCGGTGATCTGCAGGGAGGCAAGCGCCTGGACCAGCGGCTGGATCCCTCCTTCCAGTGTGGCCGTCAGGGTGACGGCGCTGCCGGACTCCAGTACCTCCACCTGTCCGACGCCGGGCACCGCACCCAGCAGCGCGCCGGCGTCGTGCGCGGTAATTCCGGTAGCCGAGAGCCGGACGTGCCGCACGGCACCTTCCCGGAGCCCGTTCACCGACTCCACCGCGATGATCCGGCCGTCCCGGAGGATGGCCACCGTGTCCGCCGTCTGCTGGACCTCGCTGAGGACGTGGGAGCTGAGGAAAATCGTCTGGCCCTTGTGCTGGGCTTCGCGCATCATGGCGTGGAACTCCTGCTGCACCAGGGGATCCAGGCCGCTGGTGGGCTCATCGAGGACCAGGAGCTCGGGATCGTGCATAAACGCCTGGACCAGGCCCAGTTTCTGCTTGTTGCCCTTGGACAGCTTGCGGGTGTGGCTGTCCAGGTCCAGGCCCAGCCGTTCGGCCAGCGCATCGATCCTGCCCGGTGCGACTGGACCGCTGATGGCCTGGTAGTGGGCCAGAAGCTTCCGGCCCGTGACCCGGCCCTCCAGGAACAGCTCGCCCGGAAGGTACCCGATCCGGCGGCGGAGCTCCGGACCGCCCAGCCGGGGATCCTTGCCGAGGACCCTGACCTCCCCGGACGTGGGGCGGATGATGTCCAGCAGGCAGCGCATGGTGGTGGTCTTGCCTGCGCCGTTGGGGCCAATCACGCCGAACACGGAGCCCGCCTCGACGGCGAAATCCACGCCGTGAAGCACCTCCCGGCGGCCGAATTTCTTGGTCAGCGACCTGGTGGAGATAGCGTGGGCCATGCACCCCTCCTGTTGACGGCAGCCAGCGGCTGATGACCCCAAGGGTAGGCTCAGCGGCCCGTGCTGTATACGGTCCGTGCTGTATATGGGGGCGCGGAGTTATTCCCAATGACGCGGGAAGCGAACAGGGTACCCCCGGCCGCGACATTCCATGGCCTGCTCGCGTACCGTTGAAGGCATGGCTACCGTAGACATCACCAGTGATCAGTTCGCATCGACCATCGAAGGCAATGACATTGTCCTGGTGGACTTCTGGGCTGAATGGTGCGGTCCGTGCAAGCAGTTCGGGCCCACGTACAGCGCGGTGTCGGAGAAGCACTCCGACGTCCTGTTCACGAAGGTGGACACCGAGGCCGAGCAGCAGCTTGCCGCCGAGGCCGGCATCACGTCCATCCCCACGCTGATGGCGTTCCGCGAAAAGGTCCTGGTCTTCTCGCAGCCGGGCGCACTTAATGCCCAGCAGCTGGAGCAAGTGGTTGACGCCGTCAAGGCACTGGACATGGACGAGGTCCACGCCCATGTGGCGCGCTCGCAGGCAGAAGCCGCAGCGGCTGCAGGCAGCAAGCCGGCCGGCCCGCAGGACGGCACCCAGATCCCGGATCTCTGAGCCGCCGCGCTTAACTGCAACGCGGGGTCACTTCGCGCCCAAAAACCTTGGTTCTTTGGGCGCGAAGTGACCCCGCGTTTTTGTTCGGAAGGCTACAGGCGTTCCAGCCTGACGGGCTCCGCCAGTAGCGCGCTCAGGGATTCGTTCAGGTCCTGGACGGCAGTGCCCTTGGAGTGCTTTTCCAGCAGTTCCTCGGATTCCCACTGCTCGGTCAGGACCAGCTTTTCCTCGGTGGCCTCGGTCAGCTCGTAGCGGATGCAGCCGGGCTCATTCACCACCTCGTCGATGGCGATTTCCAGGGCGAGCTTCACACGGAAGAACTCGCCGTCGTTGGGGATGAACGTTGCCTGCAGGTCGATGGGTGCACTCATGGATTTCACAATACCGGGCCGCGGGCTGCCGGCCGTTCCTGTTTACGCCCGGACACCCACCTGTTGCGCTTTCATTGCCGGGGGCCAGGCGGTAGCGTGCCAGCATGCGCGCTTACACAGCCGGGGACACTGACGTCCCGCTGCTTGAAGAGACCATCGGCACGAACTTTGAGCGGGTGGTGGCCCGGTTTCCCTTCCATGACGCGCTTATCGAAGCCGCGGCGGTTCCGGGCGCCGACGCCCGGCGCTGGAGCTACACCAAGATGAACGACGACGTCGACCGCCTCGCCCGTGCGCTCCTCGCCCTGGGCATCGCCAAGGGTGACCGGGTGGGCATCTGGAGCCCGAACTGCGCCGAGTGGACGCTTCTGCAATACGCCACGGCGAAGGCCGGCGCCATCCTGGTTAACGTCAATCCGGCCTACCGCAGCCACGAACTGGAGTTTGTGGTCAGGCAGAACGGCATGCGCCTGCTGGTCACGGCGCCGTCGGACCGGACCAGTGACTATGTGGAGATGGCCCGCCAGGCGCTCGCGGAGTGCCCGGACCTGCGTCAACTGGTGTTCCTGCCGGACTCGGGCGCGGAAGGGCTCGACGCCGGCGTCCCGGCAAACGACGCGGAGCTCACGTACGCCGAGCTGCTCAAGCGGGCTGACGACGTCGCGCATTCCGGCCTCAAGGCGAGGATGGCGGAACTGGACCCGCACGATCCCGTCAACCTGCAGTACACCTCCGGGACCACAGGATTCCCGAAAGGCGCAACGCTGACGCACCGCAACATCCTGAACAACGGCTACTCCATCGGTGAGCTGCTTGGCTACACAGAACACGACCGGGTGGTGATTCCGGTGCCGTTCTACCACTGCTTCGGAATGGTGATCGGCAACCTGGCGGCGCTCAGCCACGGTGCGGCCACCATCATTCCCGGCCGCGGTTTCAGCCCGGCGGCCGCGCTGGAGGCTGTGCAGGACTTCGGCGGGACGTCGCTGTACGGGGTACCCACGATGTTCATCGCCGAGCTGGCGCTTCCGGACTTCGCCTCGTACGACCTCGCCACGCTCCGCACCGGCGTGATGGCCGGCTCGGTGTGCCCCGTCGAGGTGATGAACCGGGTGATTTCGGAGATGCACATGGTGGATGTGGCCATCTGCTACGGCATGACCGAGACCTCGCCGGTGTCCACCATGACCCGGGACGGGGACACCCTGGCCCAGCGCACCGAGACGGTGGGCCGCACCATGCCGCGGCTGGAAAGCCAGGTCATTGACCCAGGCTCCGGCGAGGTGCTGGAGCGCGGGCAGATCGGAGAACTGTGCACACGCGGCTATGCGGTGATGCGGGGGTACTGGGACCAGCCGGACAAGACCGCGGAAGCCATCGACGCCGACGGCTGGATGCACACCGGTGACCTCGCCCGGATGGACGACGGCGGTTACGTGGTGATCGAGGGCCGGATCAAGGACATGGTGATCCGCGGCGGCGAAAACATCTACCCGCGCGAGATCGAGGAGTTCCTCTACAGTCACCCGTCCATCCAGGACGTTCAGGTCATCGGCGTCCCCGATGCCAAATACGGCGAGGAACTGATGGCCTGCATCATCCTCACGCCTGGCGCTGAACCGCTGGACGCCGCCGCCGTCGCCGAATTCTGCCGGGGGCAGCTGGCGCACTACAAGGTTCCACGCTACGTGGACGTCCGCGAAAGCTTCCCCATGACCGTCTCAGGGAAGATCCGCAAAGTGGAGATGCGCGAGGAAGCCGTCACCCGCCTGGGCCTCTGAGAAGCAACGCGGGGTCACTTTCCGCCCGATAATTGGGCTTCTTTGGGCCGGAAGTGACCCCGCGTTGCCTGGGGCGGGTGGGGCCTGTGGATAACTTCTGAAGATATTCCCCCGGGAGTGCAAACTGGGTGCCATGGTTACCGCGAAGCCACTGCCCGAGGATCTCGCCAAGCTGCCCTTCACCATCTATCAGGCACGGGCCCTGGGTGTTGGAACGAAGCGTTTGCAGGCGAAGGACCTGGTTGGCGCCGGGCGGCTGATTCACGCGCACGCCGGCCGGGACGTTTCGTTGATTGATCGGGCGCGCGTGCTGTGCGCTGCCACCCCGGACGCCTGGGTGTCCCACGAGACGGCGGCTGTCTTCTTCGATTTGGGCCTTCCGCCCTGGCTGGGCCATGAGCCGCGCATCCACCTCAGCAAGCCGCATGGATTGCCCAGGGTGCGGCGGGCCGGCATCATCGGTCACCGTGTCCACGTGATTCCGGGCGAAGTGGTGGAGATTGATGGGGTCAGGGTCAGCGGGCCTGCCCGGACGTGGCTTGACCTGGCCCATGAGTTGCCCCTGCGATACATCGTGGCCATGGGAGACCAACTGATCCGCACTCCACGCCCTGAGCTGGAGTTCCGGAGCGTGCCGCTCGCCTACAAAGACGGGCTGCGCCTGTTGATCCGGCAGCATCCCAACATGAAAGGTGTTGAAAAGGCGCGGCTGGCCTTGGAAGAGATGCGGGTGGGGTCGGATTCGTTCCCCGAAACGTTCCTCCGGCTCGCGCTCCTGGACGCGCACCTGCCTGAACCCGAGTTACAGATGCGCCTTGATCCCGCCGATCCATGGTCGCCTGCAGCGGACCTTGGTTTTCGACAGCACCGGATCGCGGTGCAGTACGACGGCGCGCATCACCGCACGAGGGAACAGCAGTCGCGCGATAACCGCCGCGACGAATTTTTCATCAGGGCCGGCTGGTCCTATTTCAAGCCGAACGCAGACGACCTCGCGGACAATTTTCAGGAACTCATCGCCAGAATCAAACGCGCCCGCCGCTCCTAAAGCAACGCGGGGTCACTTTTGGCCCGATAATCGAGGGTTATCGGGCCAAAAGTGACCCCGCGTTGCCTTGGGGGAGGGAGTCCTCAGCTGATGTTGCGGTTGATCGC